>JAISCG010000063.1 GCA_031265715.1 Holosporaceae bacterium
ATTTAAAATGTTTAATGGCTCAGAAGGGCATCACGATTGCTCAATTAACAGAGCTGTCGAAATTATCCTCGGACACCATCTCAAGAGTTCGCCGCACGCAAAAAATAGGAGAATGCCGACTACATACGCTGGAGAAAATAGCAAAAGCCCTGAAATGCAAGGTAAAGGATCTCTTTGAAGAGGAAAGAGACCCGGAGTAGGTACCGTTAACAATTTTCCACAACATTATTTCTCGCTCCGATGGCTCCGACCAATCCGCGGCAGCTGCGACAATCGACGCAATTTTCGCAGTTTTCGCAATTGATGCAATTTTCGCATTCTTTGCAGGAAAAGCAACTTTGACAATTTTTGCAATTTGTGCATTTTTCGCACGAATCGCACATCAAACAGTCAGTACAATAAAGAGACTCGCTGCATTTCGCGCAGTTGTTTAAAAAACTGCAACCAAAGCAAAATCTGCATTTTTCGCAATCGAAGCTCACCCCGCAGGCGCGGCATTCTTTCAATTTTTCGGAATCCCAGCAATGTTTGCATGCAACGCAATCATGGCAGGAATCGCAATCGATATTTTCGTCAGGATCTTCAATTATCATTATCACCTCTTTTTCTCCAACTGGACAAAACATATAACCTTTGCAATTCGGAATCAAGCGAAAAAAATAAAAATCTCAAAATTTTATTTAAAGAGGTTTATGCCGATATATCGTAACATCAGCTACACAATTTTACTGATTTTCCAGTAAAATGTTTTTATAAAAATTTATCTTGTTTTTCTCTCTCATAGTTGTTATACATCCTTTTAATATTACGATATTTCGTAACAAGGAGGTACCATGCGCTATTTGCTGACTTTTTCGACATTATTATTTGTATTTAATCTGTGCGCCGAGCATATTTCCGACACCGACAAAACAAAGGAAACGGAAGGCTCCTTTAATTCGTCGGCAAACGATTTTGAAGGCGGATACTGCGGACTCGGCGTAAACATCGGAATGCAAAAAACCTCCGCCACAGGAAACAGAGAATTCAAAAACGCCTCCGAAAGCGCCTATTCGAGTACATTCGGAGGAGTCGCCGCAATCGGATATCAAAAGGTGCTTTGCGGAAACTGCTTCATCGGAGCAGAAGTCGGCGTCGATTTCGGATCAGGTCCGAAACGCCTCAGAGTAGGTGGACAATTAAACGAAAATTCCGCAGGATTCGGGTATTTACGGAGACAGTATGCTATATCTCAGGTTTTCAGCTCTCATTTCAGGGTATTATCTCCCTATTTGATCCCAACGATACCTCTTAACAGCGCTCAAATAGACGGCAATGTGTGGCGTAACTTTTTAAAAGTGAACAGATATCTCGGAGGATCAAACGATGCAGGATTAGCAAATCCGGATGGCACGCCCGGAGCAGCAATTGCAAATTTTGTTAACGGAGCCTATCGAGCATTGTTTGTTGATCCCGGAAATGAGCCGCTTGCCTCATATTTCAGCTTCTTGGAACAAGATGTTGCCAATAGTTTGTCGTTAACATTTGGAAGAGGTAATCCCTCCCTTGCTTTACGGGAATTAAGAAATTTTATAGTTGCATCTAATCCCGATCTTGCCAATACATTAAGAAGTATCGGAGAAAACGATATCGGCGGATTGGCGGGTTCCAACATAAACGGAGCACTTGCTTTGGTTGATCCGCAGGCGATTATACGTCTGCTGAGTTTATTTACGGGAAGCGTACCGAATTTTAACGATATCGGCATAGCGAATGCGGCTTTATTCGGCGGAGACATAAACCGTGTAAATAACGCGATCAGGTGGGCTTTCAGTGGGAATTTTTTAGAAAACGCCACCCTTGAAATCGCCAATATATCAAAAAAATCTTCATTTGGCGTGTCTCTTTATTTGGCTCTGAAAGTCGGATATTTTTATGATGAAATAAAAACATGCTTATACGCAAAAATCGGAATTACTCAGTTAAACGGATACACTATTCCGGCAAGCAACATATACGGACTGCAAAACGAAAAATTCAACAAAATTACTCCTTTTGCAGCTCTTGGAGTCATGAGAAATATCAACAACAACTGGGGAATCATCGTCGAAATTTCTCATGCTTTTAAAACAAAGAAAAAACTGCGCGACATTGAAATATTCGGACACAGAATAAAAAACAACGTCGAGATCAGCAGAAGCGACATTAGAATTATGGCAACGTACAGCCTCCGATAGCACTACAGAGTCGGAAAACTCTGCTCCAGGTCATCTGCTATAGTATTAATTAATTGTTGTGCCGATGATAGAGGAAGCATATGGGCACTTCTTCTTATCCCATTAACAACTTCAGCAACAAAATCTTTGATATCCTTATTAAGTTGCACATAGGCAGCATTGCTGGCTTGTAACTCTTGAATTGCGTTCAATAAAGTCGTTTTGTCTGTATTCTCATCCATCTTTGCAATATCAATTTTTTTCACAGCTGCCTCATGATCTACACATTTTACATCAAGTAAAACAAAACCTATTCCAGCCAAAGCAATTATTATTTTCTTATTCATGTTTCTTCCCTCTTCTTATTTTCCTGAAGCGTGTGCTTCGACAAGTTTGAACATTTCATTCTTGTCAATAATTATCATAAGGAGATAAAGTTAAAACAAAGTTAATTTATACGAAATATCGTAATATTTTTTTCGAGCACGCTTTACGGAGTCGGAAGATTTTGCTCTAAATCGTCTGCTATACCACTCAACAAATCTTTTGCTGACTGCAAGGGTTGACGATCAACTATATTTCTAATGCCGACAACAACAGCAGTAACAAAATCTCTAACATCTCTGTCGAGTTGCACATATGCAGCATTACCAGCCTGCAATTCACGAATTACGTTTTGCTGATCACAAATTATACCTAGTAAAGTCGTTCTACTTGTACTCTCATCTATCCTTGCAATATCGTTTTTTTCTATACCAACTGCACATAATGCTGAAAAAACAGCAACCATAACAAAAAAAGACCTCATTGCCAAACTCCTCATCTTTACAAAAAACAACAACCACAAATTGCATGTCTTTATGTATAACAGGCTCACTACATTTATTCAATACCTTATTACGAAATATCGTAATTATAAACTCCTGCAATTCAGAGTGTATAAGATATATGTATGTTATATTTTATTGAAAATAAAAGGTGCACTCAAAAAAATATTACGATATTTCGTATAAATTAACTTTGTTTTAACTTTATCTCGTTAGAATGATTTTTGACAAGGGCGAAGGGTTCAAACTTGTCGAAGCGTGTGCTTCAGGAAAAAAAGAAAGGATAGAAACATGGATAAGAAAATAATAATTGCTTTGGTCGGAATAGGTTTTGTTTTATGTGATGCAGAGTGTATACGAGATTATGGTGCTTTGGGTGATGCTCATGCCCTAGCACAACGAAGGGAAATTGATAGAGCTGATACAGAAACAGGAAAACATCAGAAATGGAAAACAGTTACTAAGCGATTGAGGACTAATATTAATGCTTTGCGCACACAAATGGGGCAAGCACCTGTCGCATGGCAAGGTCTTAATCTTAATGCGCACCTGGATCAAATTGATGTAGCTATGCAATTGGGTGATTTGATAACAATAATAGGAAATCTCCAAGGTGATAACGCCGCAAATACGCAACTGATAGCTGATATGCGCGTTTTTGTTGCAAACGTTGTTGGAGGCGTTAGAGCTATAGTCGATCGCCAGCCTTTACAATCAGCAAAAGATTTATTAAATGGTATAGCTGATGATTTAGAGCAAAATCTTCCATAAATCTATTCTTATTGGTTCTTAGAGAAAAGGGAGCGATTCAAACTTCCCTGAATTGTTCATGGCTTAAGTGGAGAAAAATTGTGAAAAATACTGTTATTTTTATGGCGACTGCAATTATATGCAACTATTCATTGTCTATGAATAGAGAGGTTAATCAATATGAAATGTATCTACCAAACTCCATAGCTTTGGAAAACGAAGTTGGCGGTATGCTCAATCAACTCCGAGCCAACCGTTTTGATCAACGTCTGCAATTGCTCCTTTTTCGGGCGTTGAGCGGATTTGATTATCGGAATCCTGCCGAGACGAATAGAATCGCCACGGTAAATCAGAGGTTAAGTGCCTGCGTGCAACGAATTGCGCAGGGAGACGGAGTGTTGCAGCGTGCGGCGCAAATTCGTGACGAAATTCAAGGCGCGCTCGATGTTGAATCTGATCAGTCCGTAATTGCGGCAACATTGAGAAAAGCGATTGATACGGTAGATTCATACACGGATGGTGATCCGAATCCGCCGAATGATAATTGTCCGGAGTTTTCGCCGGTGCCGGCAGTTGACGCTTCCGCCCCGGCGGGGGATAGCGGAAGCTCTGCAAGTGATGACCCGGTGCCTCCTCCGTCAAATCCTTTGCCGGCAAGACGCCCTCCTCCTCCTGTTTCACCGGGAAAACGGGCAGCGGCGCCTGCTGCTCCTGCTCCCAAGCCTGATTGCTCCACCTTTGACGGATTGATTGCTTACATAAAGAACAAAATATCGACTGCGGTACAATATAAGTCAGGTAACCTTAACGGGGAGGTTGCTTTCTTGTTTTGGCATGATTACAGAAGTACTCTTATCCAAAGGCTCGATCTTATCGCAGCTATCCCGGTTATCACAGGAAATGAAGAGAAAAATAAAGAGAAAGGCGAAGCGTTGGTTAACTTAGTGAATGAAATGCGAGATAGAAGTAAAGATAAACAAAATAAATTTATTACCGATATCATCAGAAAGTTGGATTCTTGTTTGGAGTGCAATGATCTCTACAGATTCGGAACGCCAATGCCCGGGAGACCTTCGCCCATACAGAGTCTTAAGAAACGCAGAACCGAATCCTGAGAAGTTTTCAAATTTTCTATACTCCTTTATTCGGCAGCCGCAAATAAAGAGCGACTGCCGGTTTTGGTTGAGTATTTTACTTTCTGATAAGCAACAAAGCGTTATTTATCACCTTGGGCATATTCTCATTTAGCGGTGCGCTGAAATCGATGCGGTCGGTCGCAACCTGCGTCATTCCTTCTACTCGATACCCGTTTTCCTGAAACAAAGCGAGTACGTCATATATATTACTCGCTTTGCTGCTGAAAATGAATTCCGCAAACCCCTGCGTTTTGAGTTCTTCCGCTGTCACCATCACATCGTCTTCTCGGATGGAATTATCAAATATCAGCGTATCCGAGGCGTAGGCTTGTGCTTTATGATAGGCGCGGCAGACATTGTTGTAGCCTGCATTTTTTTGGTTCGCTTCGATGGTAGCTTTATTTTCGTATTTTTCAATTTTTATCATTTTTTATCTCCTATTAGACAACTTTTATGTTTGCAATATAGCTCCAACCTCTACCCGCGTCAAGCATAAAATTGATATTTTTTGCTCTATATTGAGCATTTTTTTGATTTTATTTCAGGCGGTGTTTTTTGCTTTTCTTACTTGTTGAATAGGTAAAAAGATTTGAGGCTACAGTAGCGTTTGTCGATTCCACCCGCCTACCGTCTTCATTCTCCGAACCGGCTTTGTCCATAGAGTAATTGATTCAATTTTATATAGCATTTTCAATAAATTACAACGCGTGTCACCACATTCTCCAAATACACAATTTTGGAGAATGGAGAACGATTTTTAGAGAAAACAGTACTAAAAATGTCGGAATCAAATTAAAGTGATGTAATTTTTAAACAAAATTATACAATACTTATTTTAATAAAATCTAAACATGTATCCTGCGAAACGCTGGAGGAGAGAGGGAGATTCGAACTCCCGGTACGGTTGCCCGTACAACGGTTTTCGAGACCGCCACGATCGACCACTCTGTCATCTCTCCGGTCTCGTGCAGCAACTGGTAGCTGGAGAGGGAATTGAACCCCCACAGTTCCATCCCTGCTCCGAAGTAAAGGCGATCCGTTATACGGGAAATTTCAGACAGTACTGATCCTCAAACAACAGCGGCAGCCGTTTCAAACAAGCTGCCGCCACCACCGCTTATTCCACGGAATCCTCCGAATCTTTGTCTTCCAACCACATTCTGCTAAAATTGAATATGCAATCCATTTCTCCGATATCTTCGCGACATCCTGCAATTTTCAGAAGAGTCTGCTCTTCTTTAATCAACGACCACGTTGAATTATTCACGATATCACTGCAGATATACTCACACAAATGAGATAATAATTCTTCCGGATTTGAGGTGCTTCGTTTTGTATCTCTCATGATACAAAAAAACATTTCGTAGCTGAATTGCGGAAACCGAGGAATGTAAGTGTAACTTGAGTTGTATTTTTCCTTCCCAACAATATCAACTATTTCTCCTGCTAACAATCTGTTGTTTTCATCAGTATTGATGATCGGAGTCGCCAGAGCAGACAGATCCAGGAATCTTGCCGCGTTTTCCGGCAGCATCTTGCTGTTATTTTCTTTCCAATGTTTCCAAAGTCCTACGAAATCATGTGCATGAAAAAGATTGAACCCCTCTTGTGCAGAAGAATCGTCGCCGATCTCTTCCCGAAGTTTCGCCTTGAACGGCTCTGTGATGAAATCGTCATAGTTCATTTTACATCTTTTTTCAAACGGAGCCGTAAAATTAGCGCTCCATTCACAAACATAATCATCAAGTTTCTCACGAGAGGTCTTTTCCATACCAAACGAAGCGAAACCGAACAGAACAGCAGTAGCAGTTATTACAAGCTTTTTCACTACAATACTCCTAAAAAATATTTAATATTTATAGCATATACTCTTTCCATCCGTCCATGAATTTTTGTGACGCGGAAATGCAATTGGTATATTTTTCATCGGGTTTAGCGGTTTCTCTGCAACCGCCGTGACTGTACCTGGGGAGAAACGGCTCATTTTTCAAAATCGATTGACACAAATCGAAACAATGATCGCAAATCGGATCGTGGTTAAAACACGTAATAGTGCGCAGTTCTTCATCGTCTCTCCATGCAGCATCAATTTTATGAATTGCGCATATTATTTTAATTCCGTGAACATCCGTTCCGCTTATATCGTGAAGCCCGTGACAGAATTCGTGGAATACGGATCCGGCCAACGACTTCAGTTTCGTCTTTATTTCTCCTTTTTCATCGAGATAAAAGTACTTTCTTGACGATATACCCGTGCCGTTTTCTTCATAAAAAGACAGATTGACATAAACAATAAATTCATCATACCTGCTTCCGTTGCCATTGTGAGGCTTTATGTACATGATTTTTTTCTCATTTCTCAGCTTTGTTATAAGCACCTTAAACGTAGTGCGACCGACAATATTTTCGCAGATTTCATCTAAGGCGGCAGAAAATCGAGGATTTTTTCCATATTTAACGAACTCTTCAAGTTTTTCCCGCACTTCGGCGTCCGGAATGGCTGAATATATCGAAAGCTCTTCCGGATTCAGGTGTATCTTTTGAACATTTTCTAAAAATTTTATTTCATTAAATTG
>JAISCG010000108.1 GCA_031265715.1 Holosporaceae bacterium
CCGTATGGGCACCTTTAGCATATCTTTCTCGAGCATTATTCATGCCTCAGCTTACAACTACTGAGATGCTAAAGCAATTCACGCTAAAGCGTAAGGTTTATACCCGGCCCCATGGAAATCAATGACGCGATGGAAACGCTGAAATACATCAGCGCCGATCCGGAGACGCGTGCCATCGCCGATCTGCGTCAGAAGACCATCAATGATCGCAACAGTGAAATGACCATTGCCAGAGAAGAAGGCAAAGCTGAAGGCAGAGCTGAAGGCAGAGCTGAAGGTAAAGCTGAGGGAGCTCTTGAAAAAACTCGAGCATTAGCGCTTAAGATGCTAAAAAAAGGCACGTCAATTGAAGATATTGCAGATTTAACCGAATTATCCATTGAAGAAATCGAATCATTAAAGAACAAGCAATAGGGGGAGCGAGTATCGACTTTGATCGAGCAAGCACAGGAGAAGTTATAGACCCCCCTGAATCCTGAAACAGCAGTCTCTTCCTCATCCTGACGAAAAACCTCACAAACAACTGCTAAATTTTTAATTTATTTTTAAACTTTTAACTCTTTTTTAATCTTTTTCTCGATACATTATCATCAAATGCTGTTAGTTGAGGTATTTATGAAAGTGTTATTATGTTGTTCCGCCCTGGTTTTAGCGCTCAATTTGTGTGCCGCAGAAAACGACAAAGAAATTTACGACGAAAGTAACAAAGAAACTCCCGACGAAAACGCCCCCGCCGCCTCCTCCGCGAAAGACTTCGCCGGCGTATTTCTCGGAGCCGGCGTTAACATCGGAGTCCAAAGAAAAACTGCCGAAATAAACCGTGAATTCCGCGACAGATCCGAATCTGTAAATTCAACAAATTACGGCGGCACCTTCACAATCGGATATCACTATCCCATCGCCGGGAATTGTTTTATCGGCATCGAGGCCGGCGCGGATTTCGGATCAGAGTCCGCGCAACACATCGGAGGCATACTGAAGACAGAATCCGCTTTTGCACAACGAGAGTTTTTAAGACGCGACGTTCTAAGACAGATGATGCAAGGCGTTGGTATGAGTTTTAAAATTGCTCAATATCAGCCTGGCCTAATCGGAGTACCCATGCCTGTCGGGCCAAGCATAAGCGGAAATGTTTGGGAAAATTTTGTAAGAACAATTCGTTATCTCGGAGGGGGCGAAGGTGAAGCGGCTATTAATGATTTTATAACAAGAGACGCTCATCTCGGAGGGGTTTTTGCAGATGTTCTTGTTGATCCGAACTGTACTGCCAATCCAAACGCCACATTTGCGAATTTTTTAAATGAAAATACGCGTATAAGAATAGCCGAACTTGGAAACGGTTCTATTATTGAAGGTTTCAGAGAAATAAAATCATTTTTGCAAGATCGTTTGCCGAATCTTGCAGATGCGTTCAATCATATGGCCGAGATCGATATTCGTGAATTTGGCGGTGCTCAAGTCTTGGGCACAAGACTTGGCGGAGGAATAGTCGGTTTAACCCTCGAAAACGTTTATTATCTGTATGATTTTTTTGCCCATCAAATGGGGGGAGGGGCGGGTTTTGATACTCTCGGTGTAAATCGAGCTGCGCTGTTCGATCAAATTATTGATGAGATGAACAACCTATATTACGCTCCTCAGGCTGACCTTGTTTTTCCTGCCGATGTAAACGAAGTAACTGTTCGGAATGTCGAAACAAAAACATCTTTCGGAGTGTGTCCACATCTGGCTTTAAAAGCGGGATGTTTTTTAAAAAAACTGAATGTATGTTTGTATGCTAAATTTGGTGCGATTCAACTAAACGGGCATGTTACTCCGGTAAATAATATATACGGCTTGCGCGAAGAAAAATTCAAAGTAATTGCCCCATTCGTGGCCGTCGGAGCAACAAAAAGCGTCGACGAAAACTGGGGAATCGGCCTCGAGCTTTTCCACGCATTTAAAAGAACTAAAAAACTGCAAGACACCCGCATTTTCAGACACACGATCGAAAATCGCACCTGTATCAGTAAAACCGGTCTGCGCCTGACCGTGTCTTACAAACTTTAGGCAGCGTCGTCTGCAATGCCGACAGGTCCTCTTCCTCTGAAAGCCGGAGGAATAGGTATAAGATTCGGATTTCCACCTGCCGGAATTCCTTCATCTGATACTTCATACCCTACTCCAAATTCGACCCATTCACTCAGATGATGTTCGTCGGCCGGTTTCACTGATATCCCCGCAGGAATTGCGTTTCTCACCTGATCAGCTGTAAAGCAATCTTCCGCTAAAGTATAACCGTCTAATTCTTGATACATTTTCAGCTGCGTACTCGGAGATAAATTCCTTAAAAGTCGATCAATACCGTAACCGAACTCCTCGCTATACCAATACGATATTGGATGAATACACCCTTCAAGACTGATCTGTAAATCATGCACAAGTGTTACACAATTCTTATATAACGCTACAAGCCCACCCTCCAGCTGATCGTCTCTGTCTCTACATAAAGTAAAACCGGAACGATCCATACAAACGGACTTATCCGGTAAAAACAATGAAAAACAGATAGGTAAAAACAACAAAACCACACGCATATACTACCTCCAGACGTAAACCACACAACCGATGATAGTTATTTTTTTGGGCGAAAACAAGGCGTACAATTGTACGTCTTGTTTTTTCGGACATTTTTTAAAGGGGACCAGAACCTGCTCTGCGAAGAGGAGCAGCAGCAGGACGAGGAGCAGCAAGAGCGGCGGCATCATCTGCAGCACCAACAGGAGGGGTGGCGGCACCAGCAATAGGTCTATTCCTATTCCTAAAAGCCGGAGGAACAGGTATAAGATTCACATTTCCACCTATTAGCGGAAACCCGTCACTTGATACTTCGTATCCCGCTCCAAATTCAACCCAGTCTCCCTTTGGATGAAGTTCATCTGCTGGTTTTACCAGTGCTCCCCTAGGAATTGCATTTCTCACTTGATCAGCCGTAAAACCATCTTGTTCTAAAGTACAATTATCTAATTCTTGATACATTTTCAGCTGCGTACTTGGAGACAGACCCCTCAAAAACCGATCAATACCGTAGCAGAATTCCTCGCTATACCAGTATGATAGCGGATGTACAACTCCTTCCAAACTAATCTGTGACTGATATATAAGCAGTACGCAACTTCTGTACAATGCTGCAAGCCCAGTCTCCAATTGATTACCTCTACCTCCATATGAACTTAAATCAGCAACAATTAACAAACCAATCATACGAAATGTATTCAATAATGTCGCAAGTGCAACTTTATTACTTTGCAGTGCTGCAATAACTTTTCTAGCCCTTCCTACTGCTGCAACATTAGCCCCCAGATTATTCGTTTCATCAACTCTGACTTGAATTTCACCCAATGTTTGACGTATGCGATTGGCCTTATTAATCAATTTTTGATTTAAATCCATATTTGGATCAGCAGTAATATTTTGGTAATCATTGCACAGATTTCCTATGGAAGTATTCACTTCCCTCATAATACGATCTGTTTCCGTAACATGCGTAACTAAAGCAGTTCTTTCATTTCCTCGAGCCCGGCTCCTTTCAGTGGTAAACAAAGAAAATGCTTTAGCAAGTTTTGTTGTCATTTCCCGCTGTCTTATAAACGGAGGTAAATGAGCAACATCTATTTTATAAGAATCTGGAGCATCATTCCGCGTAAGCTCATAGATGAAAGCAAGGTCATTGTTTGGTTTGGCAGCTGTATTTTTATACCCTTCAGGGGTCATTCTCTCCAATATTCTCGCACCTTCAACATCATCCCTGTTGCTTCCTAAATAATGGACGAGAGCAGCTCTTCTGGTCGTCAAATCACGATCAAAAGCACCCGCGTCAGGCGCAGCATCTTTGGCCTCTGCATAGGTTAAGGCTGGAGCAGAATCACCATCGAAAGCAACGCGAGCATCGGGTGCTCCACCACGAGTTCCTGCTGCATTATAGTTATGCGGTGCGCCACCATGCATAGCTTCGACAGTTTCACCTAAAACCATTGAGGCGCAAGCCAAATAAAATACTTGTTCAAGTTTCATTTTTAACTCCTTTACTTTTTTAAACACTTTTCAAACATAACAAATAAAAATTAACAAAAAGTAAAGAAATGAAATATTTTTTATAATTATTTTTTAATTTTAGGCTACAAAATATAATTATTATTTTTCCCAAAAAAACATAAAATTAACACAATGTTAACATTTTCATGATATCGTACTTCTAGTTTGTCGGAAATTGGAGAAAAATAATGTCACGAACTTTTGCGATTTGTCTTGTTTTGTTTAGTCTAAATACAGTTTGTATGGAACCTGCAGTCAATAGTTTAAATGAATTTTTTTCAGAAAGTGATCGTAATGATCTCAGAGTATCTTTAGGAAACTTTGGAATATCAGAGAAAGACTTCTTGTTTCTGTATAACAGAGTACCAGAGTTTAAAGCTAAGGCTGACACTGTTAATCTTGCCCAGAATCCACATAAAAAAAATATTATATTTGTTTCATTATGCAATGAAATGCAAAAATATTTGAGGCGAGCACAACAATTTCACTCAAGAATAAAGGATATACTCACAGGTGTGATCTTCAATGCGAAACACGAACGAAGCGTACCGAGAGATGGCAGCGGAGTCACACTCGAGCAGTTTCAAGTCATTAAAAACGCGATAAACAGAATGAATACCGAAGAGGATCCGCTGCAATTTATGGAGCATGCAGGTGCAATCTTAGATCAGATTCCGCCTGGAGTACCGCGGCCTGTCAGAGACCACATCGCAGAGATAATCGATGCATACCGGAGGAGTGAAGGACTTCCTCTGCTGCCGCCGGAGGGTTTGCCTCAAATCACGGTTTACGATGGGAAAATTTTGCGTGCCTATCAACGGGTTAAAAATGAAAATGCTCAGCTTAAAGCTCATGCGCCTGTTGCGCGCGCGTCTCTTGGGATAAGTCCCGGGGGAGAATTTGAAAAAACCGGGCCGGAGTCTCCTTTGCAGATTTCTCCCGCGAGCGATGCAGATATAGCTGATTCTCATCCGCCCCTCGATCTGCAACCGAATCCCGACGCTGAAGTGGATATTCCGGACATTGATCTTGCGCGTCCTTACCGATTTTTATCTCGAGTCGTCGGAGTTGTTGACGGAATGCTCAGCAATGCCAAATTTGCCAGACGTGATCTTGATGTTGGAGATGATCCTCGGCATATTAGTTTTGACCAATATATAGCCGTTCGAGATGTTGTCGGCATGCTGACCAGAATACGTAGCGTTCCTCCGCCTGAGTTTTTTCAAAACCCTCGTGATTTTTTGGAACCGCTGGAGGGCTTAATTGAGGGATCAGATGATCCTGATTCACAGGGATTAAGAGAGAAATTAACTGAAATTCAGCGAAAAATAGAAGAAATAATCAGGAATTTCGATAATCCCGAAGTTTCCGATTTTGTTCCCGAAAATGTTCCGTTTTTCGTTGTTGAGAGAGCCGATAATGTATCGCCGAGTGAACTCGTAAAGTTTTCAGATCCGACGGAAACAGCACAAAGAAACACCAGGGTTAGAGATTTGCACATCTGCATAAATGAAATGTACTTTGCGCTGCAGGCTATGGAAATAAGAGACGATCGCGTGCTCGACCTTTTTGCGGATCTGGTATTTTATGCTTCTCATTTTTTGAAAATCGATGTGAAGAAAATATACCACAACCTGCAGGAAAACGAAGATCGAGGAAAATATATAGCCGAGGCTATGGCACGCAGAGATGCAAATGTCCTCAACGCGATGAAGGCTGTAAATTATTATAGAGAATTTGAAAAATGCATATCGGAAATTAGAGGTCGATGTAGCAATTTCATAGAAAACAGGAAAGGATCCGTAGAGCGTGCGATGCCCCACTATAGAGGGTGGTGCGGTGTTTTTCATGAAGTTGTTGATGGAAAACCGCTAAATGAACTGATTATTAATAAATCCGGGATTTCTCGATGGAAGTTGAGTTTGAAGTCGGGCGCCACTATTGGCGAACCAAGAGTAATTCCCGGGAAAGAGGGGAAGGTGTCGGATAGTAATAAAATAGTAGGAGGGAAATTTGAGACGGTACAAGTAACCCTAGGTGAAGACGAGGTACTGCTCGATGGCGCTTCTAAAAAAGTTAAGATAATTTGGCCTCCGTATGAATCGGTAACAGGTGTACCGGTAACAGGTGTGTCGCCGGAAGAAAAAGCAGTCCCGCAGCCCGATAAAAAGAGAGTAAGCCCCGGTAAGAAGCCCCCCCAAGGCACGTCGCCGAGGAAAGGAAAGTAAGCAGAAAATGATCAACTTAAACGTGCGCCTCTTTCACCAAGTCCTGCGGGAGAATTTGAAAAACCCGATCCTGAGCCGCCTTCTTTGCAGATTTTTCCCGCAAGCAGTTCGGAAGGCGGAATGATTGAGACCGGAGTGCAAAACTGCGCGTCCGCAGCTTGAATTATCTGAGCCTGATGATGTTGAGGTCTTCGAAGTTTTTGAGGCAGAGGTTCCGCCTAAAGCCAAAACGCTGAAGAGAAAGACGAAAAATCTCGACAATCGATTTAAAAGCAGGAACCCTTATGGCAAAGGTTCTCCTTATGGCAGAGGGGGTCCCTTTCGCCGGCAGCATACCGGCGTGATATTAACCTTCCAATAAAGTCTGTCTAACCGGAGGCGTATGCAATGTTTTTTGCCTTGAATAAATTGGCTATCTTCTGTTGATTGTTTTGAAGCGTGAACGCTGCTCGACGCGTGTTT
>JAISCG010000043.1 GCA_031265715.1 Holosporaceae bacterium
TTTTTTTTTGAGTGATTTTGCTCGCCCGTATCTTTGGGAGTCATGCCGATTGACACTGCCCAATACAGGGCAATTGTCAAAATTAGTATTAATTTTTCCAAGCGATCCGTTTTTCGCACATGCGTATCTGTGATTGCAAATCCTCGACTCTTGAAATCTGAAAACATGCACTCGATTCCCCACCTCATTCCGTAGTCTAAAATCCTGTACTTTGAGGGATCGCAGTCCATTGCTACGATCCACGGTTCCGGATGATTCGCCCATTCAAGCATGAAGATACCGTCTTTCGAGTCAAGCGCCGAAAGCCAATTTTTCATCAAAAGGTAAATTATTTCGGCTCTTGGTGTCAGCATTCAGCAAATAGCTTCGGCGCTTTTCGTAGATCCACGCATATTCTTGGTTTTACTATTGGGAGATATTTTTCCGAACTTTTCCCACGTAAGTTTTCTCCTTTGGGATCTTCTGCTCAGATTCCGGAATATTATCCTCTTGATTTTGTAGTGCAGATTTTCCATTGATCGAAAATTGCCTGTTACTCCAAAGTACTGATAGTAGCCCGTCAAGCTCTGATTAACTCCTGCAATTTTGGAAAATTTTTTCATTTAAATAAAAAAATTATAATTTTATTAACTAATAGGTTATACACTTGAAGTGTAGTTAATTGGAGAGAGATAAAATGAAAAAGAATTTTTTATATGTAACTTTGATGTTGACATTCGTATGTTTTAATTCAGGAGCAGTTGAAGGAGGTGCAGTATCAAAATTAAAGAAGATGACCTCTTCCATTGATCTCGGTGACTTCTATAAAGAAAAAAAAGCTATCGAAGATATTTACGAAAAACTCGAAAAGTTCCAAAAAAAAAATCCCTCGGCAAAACTTCCTTACTACGAAAATGTGGGCGATTTGTCTGTAATAGGCGGATTATACGATTTATCCCAAAAACTCGGATATGAAGAACGGAAAAAAGGAGAAGAAACCTACTATGCAATAGACATTTCCTATCCCGTCATAAAAAGATTCGCTAAGTTGCTGGTGGAAAAAGGAAATACACAGAGCTTCGGGTGGTCAGAATTAAAGGATTTATTAGAAGCATACGGGGACATTTCGCACGTAAACGGTGATAAAACCAAAACGGATATTACCCCCGATAGGTTAAACAAATTTGTAGAACTTGCTCTGTTATTTTTTGATTTAAAAAAACTGGAGAACCCCGAAGATCAAAATAAAGTAAGAGAATGGATGAAAACCGTTGCCGCCAATTACAGCGGTTTTCAACGAATCATGTCAATGATGATTACCCTATGGATTGATTTCAGCAAAGGTGTGATTGTTGAAACTCCTCTAACAATAAAAATAGAAAAAACAAAGAATGTTTCTTGTTTTTCCCTCGAAGATAGAGCTATACGATTGGAGGAAGAATATTTTTCGACCTCATCACAGTGGATACCCCAAACGCTTTTTCATGAAATAGGTCATGCTATCCATTATCACATATGTGGGGAATATTTTTATCGTTATGCGTTTCCGTTTTTTGTTAGCAGCGTATCATCCTCAGATGCTCTTCTCGATAGGTTTTTCCCTATGTTAACAAAGGATAATTTGGATCCTGAAAAAAATGCCCCCCTCAAACGAATAGAAGACGCAGTAAAAGAAGATGCAGTGAAAGAGAATGGAATTTTAAAGACGCTTTTGGCCGCAGTAGCCGGCGGACAAAAGATTGAAGATCTTGGTTTGAGCGCACAAACAATATTAAATATATTTTATATAATTATCGGACAGGGCTTCGGATCAATCGTTTTTGGCGACGGTTGGGAGGATAAAACCATTGTCGAGTTATTGATTCCTCAAAATATTGCACTGGTTCTTTACATGCGGGCGTTGATGTTTTCGACGTACAGGAACAATTACTGGACAAAAGATGAGGATCCTAATCTGCAATCAATTGATGAATTAAGAAACAAATGGCTGGATCTTGAAGAAATGTTGACAATATTCGGAATAGTTCCATTTTATTTTAACAATAAATTAGTTGTTCTGGAAGATAGGCAAAATGAGCAAATTTTTGAGTTAAGAGACAAGCAGAAGGGGGAAATAAAAGAGGTATACAGACAGCATGCCTCGCCTCCATACATTTGCCGGATGAATCCGTTGTTATCGGAAATTCTTGGTGTAGAAAAAAGAGATTTTTTTAATTACAGTATCGGGCAAAGTTTCAATGCCGAGCGAGATAAACTTGTATTTCCGTTAAATCCTATATACATTGAAGACACATCGGCAGGCACTCTTCCTCCTCCAAAGTTTTTTTTCGAAAGTTCCGACAATCCCCTACTTGTAAATATCTTATATGGCGGGATAATTCATGGAAACAATGTATTTGTAAAAAATTTCTTATCTAAAATTACGACAGAGGGAATAAACAAACCGGATTTCGAAGGAAAAACTCTACTGAGCGTTGCCATCGAGGCTAACAACGAAGAAATTGTAGAACTTCTCCTAAGAAAAAAAGCAAATCTAAACGCCGAGATTCCCTATTATAATGAAATTCCACTGCATATTGCCCTAAAAAACAATCAAATAGGAATTGTAAAACTTCTCTTGGATAAGGGAGCAGATACGAATACTAAAGATTCTCAGGGAGAATTTCCACTGCATATTGCCGTCAAAAACAATCAAATAGACATAGTCTCATCTCTCCTGCGTGTGAGAAAATCAAGTCCGAAATTCGGGATAAATCGACAATATCGCGAGACAGATCCGCGATTTGGCGGATTAGATCCGGATATTAGAAATTCTCAGGGAGAAACTCCGCTGCATATTGCTGTTACAAACAGTCAAAGAGAGATGGTATCATGTCTCGTGTTTAACGCAGCAGATTCGAGTGTTAAAAATTCTCAGGGAGAAACTCCGATACATATTGCTGTCAGTAGGGGCGATGAAGAAATAGTAAGGTCGCTTTTAAGAAATTGCGATATAAATCTTCGGAACGTAGAGAAGGATATTAGAAATTCTTCCGGAGAAACTCCACTGCATATTGCTGTCAGAAATGGAAATGAGGCATTGGCAGAATTGCTTTTGGCCTGTGCCCAAAGGATGCGTCTGGACAGGAAACCAAATATTAAAAATTCTTCCGGAGATTCTCCGCTGCACATTGCTATTAATAATTGTAATGAGGCGATGGTAAGGTTGCTTTCGACTCATGATAAAACAAGTGGCCAGAGTATAGGTCTGAACATTGAAAATTCTTCCGGAGAAACTCCTCTGCATATTGCTATCAACAGGGGCGATAAAGCAATGGCAAGATTGCTTTTAACTAACAAGAATATAGATACAAATGTTAAAGATCTTTCCGGAAAAACTCCGATGCATATTGCTGTCAGCAAGAAAAATATTGAAATAGCAAGCTTGCTTTTAGCTAATAGCAGAACAGATCCGAATATTCAGGATCTTCCTCACAAAGAAACTCCTCTGCATATCGCTGTCAGTAAAAATAATAGGACAACGTTAAGGTCGCTTTTAGCTAATAGCAGAACAAATCCGAATATTAAAAATTCTCGGGGAGAAACTCCTCTGCATATCGCTGCCTGCAAACCGGTCTTTACTGCGGTTGATAAAGCAGTGATGGAGTCGCTTTTGGCTGATAGCAGAATAAATCCGAATATCGAAGATAACCTTAAAAACACTCTACTGCACTATGCCGCTCTGTATGATAGGAAAGAAATAGGGCAATTGCTTTTAGATAAAAAGGTAAAACCGAATACCCTAAATAGTGAAGGAAATACTCCACTACACTATGCTGCCGGGAACGATAGTAGAGAAATGGCTCAACTGCTTTTGGATAGGGGAGCGAGTCTGAAAATTAAAAATTCTTCCGGAAAAACTCCGTTGGATGTTGCTCTTAACGCGGGGCATGCAAATATAGTAAACCTGCTTCGAAATTTCATGAAAGACCACCCGATTCTGAGTCGGTTAAGATAAAAACTTTTCTCGATATCCGACGGAGAAATGCCTGAAAGAGCAGCACCCCTACCCTATACTCGGCCGATGCTCTGTACGGCAGTCGGAGGTAACGGCATCTCCGGGATATCTTTTTCCGCATTTTCCGGAAAACCGATATCATCGTTGATGGCGTCGTAGAGGGTCTCCTCCACGGAATCGGCCGATATATTTACGACGCGGGCTTCCGAAAAATCGTGTTTGCGCAGCCACTTAACCAGATGTGTCGCATTTTTCTCTTTTTTAAACGGTCCGCAAAAAATAAATGACTCTCCGTTTCCGGTTCGGGAAATTTCAACATGTGCCTTATAGCCTTTTCCCGCGAGTAATTTCTGAATTTCCAATGCTATTTTGTTCTTGAAGTATCCGATAAAAACAACTCTTTTTCCGTGCAAACTGTTCGGATTTGTCGGAGCCGGATTGTTAACTTTTTGGGTGGTGACTTCGATCGAGCAATTGTCATCCGTAGCATGGCCGGCCGCAATTTCCCTAAGCAGAGAGTCCGTCGTTACGCCTGTTGCCGCTAGGTGGCGGGTAGATTTTTTGTCGGTAATATCGGAAATTGACGAAGAGGCGGACTCGGCGGCAGACGATAAAATCGAGAGAACTTTATCCGATATACCGACAGATTTTGAATCAATAACGGCTTCCACATCTTTCAGAGAGATATTTTTTTCGGAAATTTTGTCCGCCAGATCCTCACTCTTCACCACTGCGGACTGCAATGACGGAAAAACGGTCGTGCCGGTAAAAAATCCGGCGCAAAAAAACAATCCGCCCAGCGTTATTAGAATAATAATCCCGAGTATCACTATAACTTTATTCATAATATTTCATCCGGCAATCTTCAAAAAAGCATTACATGTGTTATGCTGAGTATACCTGTGAAGCGTTTACAAAATATTAATTCGTTGTCTTGAAAGGGTGAAATGTTTAGCTCGGCTGTTATACCGGCTGCAGGGCCGGGATCAAGATTGAAATCAGAAATACCGAAGGTGTACCATAAAATCGGAGGAGTGGCTCTGGTCGATCACGTGGTAGCGGCTGCGAAAGGTGCGGGTTGTCGGGAGATAGTCACGGTTCTGAATCCGAAACACCGAGATATAAAACTCAAATTCGATTCGGACATTTCCAGAGTTTATCAGGAAATTCCCAAAGGTACCGCGGACGCCGTTCGGTGCGGTTTTGAGGCGTTGCCGGATGATTCCGCTCCGTGGGTATATGTGCTCTACGGAGATATTCCGTTGATAACTCCTGAAACTCTACTGAAAATGTCGAAAGTTGCCGAAAAATATCCCGACACCGCCGTGATTGTGCTGGCGATGGACGCTTCCGGAACGAGCGATCTCGGTAAGTTGGAACCCGCCGACGAGGAGGGAACCGTTAAAAGCATCATCGAAGCGAAAGATATTTCCGATTCCCGAAAAACGCTGCCGCTGTGCAACGCAGGTATGTTAATACGAAGAGATATTCTCGAAAAATTTTTAAAGGAAATTAAACCGAGTCCGGTAACCGGAGAATTTTACATTACCGAAATTGTTCGGCTGGCCTGGGAAGCGGGACATGTGTGCAGATATATAAAGGGCAATTCGGAGGAACTCGGCGGAATTAATACCAGGGCGGAACTGGCGGCTTCGGAAAAAAAATTTCAGGAAAGGGAGCGCCAAAAACATTTGGATAACGGAGTTACCCTCGTCGCCCCGGAAACGGTGTTTTTTTCCTGCGATACTTTTCTCGAAAGCGACGTCACCGTGCATCCCTATGTCGTATTTCTGGGAAATGTTCACGTAAAAAGCGGAACGCAGATTGGGCCTTTTTGCGTTATCGAGGGATCGGAAATAGGAGCAAATGTTCAGGCCGGACCTTTTTCTCGCCTGAGAACCGGAACGAATCTTCTCAACGAAGTGAAAATCGGAAATTTTGTTGAGATAAAAAACAGTATCAT
>JAISCG010000075.1 GCA_031265715.1 Holosporaceae bacterium
ATAAGGTCGCAAAATTGCTGGAACTCGGATATCCGGGAGGTCCCGCCGTGGAAAAAGCGGCCGCCCGGGGAGACGCCGAAAAATTTACGCTGCCTCGTCCTCTGTGCACCAAAGGATGCTGCTGCGATTTTTCCTTTTCCGGACTGAAAACGGCGGTTCGGACAACTGCGGAAAAATGCGCCACCGAACAAAGCAGGGCAGATCTTGCGGCAAGTTTTCAAAAAACCGTAACGGACGTGCTGGTTTACAAAATAAAGCAGGCCATCGAAATTTGCGGCGGAAAAGTGACGGCGGTTGCGATGGCCGGGGGAGTGGCGGCCAATAAATCCGTCCGCTCGGCGCTTCAGAATGTCTGCGATTCCCGCGAACTGCCTTTTTTCTCCCCTCCCCTTCACCTCTGCACCGACAACGGAGCCATGATTGCCTGGCTCGGGGCGGAGAAATTCCGAAAAAAGCAATTTTCGGATTTGCGATTCGCTCCGCGTCCGAGATGGCCGCTCCGGCAGGGGTAGGCCAACCCCAGATGGTTTTTTTCGTGTGTAAAAATCCAACTTCCCGGTGTAATTTGGTATAATTCACAACAGGATAGGACACGAAGAAAGCGCCACGCTCCAAGCCGGGACGCCTTCTACCAAAAAACCAAGTCCCTTAAATAGGTTAGAGGTCTTCTATCCCTGCTAGAAAATCCTCCTCAGCATGAACAGCCACATCATCCGATGTGGTTTTAGCAAAATTTTCTGGCATAAGATTAAAAATCTCTCTAAACTGCTCACGATTATCCCTTATTGTTATCATCAATGTAGCCTCACGTGAGGCGTACGCCTTATTTATTTCCAATGCTATTTTTCTTTGCTTTGCAATGCCCATAGCACCACGTACAATACTTCTCAAACGACCACAGGTGAATTCACCAAAACGACTGCCAACAAGCTCCACATCCGCACTCCATTCCTTCCCTGGGGCGGAACGATTATACGCCTTGTACGCACTATTTTCCGGTAGATTCAATAGAGCATTTGCCTCCGCTGCTCCATGAGCAAAGGGCTGTCTAGGCCTAGGTGCAGACCCAGGTGCAGGAGATGCTACGCTTCCCATTACACTAAATCTACAACCACCAGGCAACACGGTGCTCAAGCTCTCTCTCAGAAAAGATAGAGAAGGCTTTATGCTCACACAGCCTACACCTTGATCCATTGAGACTGAGACTGAGCCTGACGCCATCAATCCTTCGGGAACCGATACACTATCAAACACTTGCGGCAAAGAAGAAACCCCGGGAACTTTCACTTTTATCTCACTCGAAGACCCTGAAATTTCAGTATCATATCCCTCGGTAACTGACACACCTAACGCCTGCATTACTGCAGTGATCGGTACACCTACTGACAAATTGACTAGGCTCACCATCCCCTGACACACCGGAACCGCTAACACTGCTCCCATACCAACTAAAACTCTTGAAAAAATATTTATCATTATCTACATATTCCTTTCCAATATAACAATATTTACGTTAACATTAAAATAACCACAATCACGTCATTGCGAGGAGCAACGCGACGTGGCAATCCAGAACTCAAATTTAAGCAAATTTAAAATCTCTGGATTGCCACGTCGCTGCGCTTCTCGCAATAATGAGGTGGATTGCCGCGTCGCTTTGTTCCCCGCAATAACAAGGTAAAACGCTCAATTAAATGCGCCGGGTGGTAAGGCAGCACCTAAAATCTGCCTTACAAATCAACATCTTCATAATCTTCTCGCACTGCTGAGACCGGCAAATTCTCTGCTCCTCTCACAAAATCCCACCGATACGTGTTAAAATGAGTAATAACAGATTTTTTAATTCTCCCGTGAGCTTTCTTTCTTTTTTCTACACATAAACACTCAATTAAAACTGATGTTTCCTCGGAATCCAAACGACCAACATCCACTGTTATCCCAGCCTCCCCTTTGATTCTGGCTCCGATCAATAACACAATATATTCTGCAATATTCTTTTGCGCACGTCTGAGTTGACTTTGACTGCTTTTCCACGGATACATTCGCTGCACGTCCGATACAATCGAAACGGCAGATCCGGCAATCCTTTCACTGAAAGATCCCGGATCGGGTAAAGGACTCATCGAACTTATATTGAGTGATATAGCAAAACCCGGCAGAGTGTTCGGAGAAACTATGGTATGGGTTCTCCTGTTCGCAGACATAACCAACCACGGCAAACTGTTTCCGTAGTCGGCATCCAAAGATTTTAGTATCAACAAAAAATTTGCCATAATACCCCTTTTTCTCAGAAAAAATTCGCGTCTTTCTTTCGCTTCTCTTACGCTTTTTTTATCTTTTTTTCCCTCTTCTTCCCGGGGAAGCCAGAATCCCTCTTCCATCAAACTTTGAGAAGCGCTCAGCGTAATTTTCAATGTATCCGAAAATTCTTTATCGTCTGATCTTTCCGCACAATAGGGCGATAAAAACAAATCAGCCATCCACCTAAAAAGATTACGAAACTGCTTTCGATCCCGAGTAAGACTGATACTTTGCACCAATGCACACAGTTCTCCGAAAAAATACATCTCGGGAATCGAAGGAAAAAATAAATATTGGCCATATGATCTGCTTCTGTGGAAATCTCCGACAGGAGCGAGACGATCAGGTTGTCCTACACTTCCCGAATAACTCTTCCTCATTCCTTCAGACGAAAAACAAAGCACAAAGGCAGCAATCGATACAAAAGTTTTTTTCATGGGTCCCCTCTTAAATTTTACGGAATAAAACCGGAAAAACATTTTTCCGACGACAAACGACCTTAGAAAATCTCTTTTATTTGAAATTTTACAAATATCAAACATAACATTTTTCCCAAAGCGTTACGTTATGGTATTTTCTTTTTTTTCATAAGTCTATATAAAATAAATAAAAAAATTTATTTACTTTTCACATACCGCACAATAGAATACATATCCTCGGCAATGATTAATTCCTCGGAAAAATCGTCCGATAAATAATTTTTACAAATAAATTTGTCTGTGTCGTAATTTTTGCGCAGACGAGTAATAAGAGCGTAATCCGCGAGCGAATTTTTCAGTGCATAGTTATATAGCGCGGCTCCCCCGATTATCCAAAAATCATCATATTTATCTCTGACGCTTTCGAGAGATTTGAAAATCTCCGCCCCCTCCGCCGAAATCAGCGTTGTCGATACGATGCAGTTGATTCTGTCCTTTAACGGGCGATTTTCAATCGAAAAAAAAGTGTTTTTCCCCATCACCACCACGCCGTCAGCGGTTTTTTCTCGGAAAAAACGAAGATCCTCGGGTAAATGCCAGGGAATTTTACCGTTTTTGGATATTCCCCATTCGGAATCGACGGCGGCGATCAGCCTAATCATTCCTGCCGAGAGCGGTCATGAGAAATTCCCGACGCAGATCGCCCTTTATCACTCCGGAAAAATACCGCGTAACAAATTTGGATCCGTGTTTTTTTACTCCGCGATGAGATATGCAGAAGTGCTCGGCCTCGATGTACACCCCCACCCCTTTGCAATTCAGCACAGATTCCAGCGCCTTGGCAATTTCGACGGTCATGCGCTCCTGCAGCTGCAGACGCTTGGCGAAACAATCAACTATGCGGGCCATTTTGCTCGCGCCGATAATTTTTCCGTTCGGAACGTAGCCTACGCTCGCCGTCCCTATGATCGGAACAATGTGATGCTCACAGTGCGATTCAAAGGGAATATTTTTCAGAATTATCAGATCATCCGTTTCTGAACAGTAAAAAGCATCGGCAATATCAGACACTTTAACGCCGTAGCCGGAGAAAAACTCATCGTAGGATTTTTCAACCCTCGCCGGAGTTTCATCAATACTCTCATTATTCGGATCTATCTTTTCGATAATCGCTCTGATGCTGTCTTTAACTTCCATTTAACCCGCCTTTGCTATGATTATACACATCTGCCGATGTATAAAAAATAGGTTTTTTTCGGCAAATTGTTTACTGCAGTAAAAATGCAGTGATATATTTATCACATTATTTTAAATATTACAAAAAAAAGTAGATAAAAAATTCGATAAACTATACTATGAAATACGATTATATGGATATACAAACTGTTTTTAGTTTATATTTTTCATGTTTTCTAAAAAATATCGTTCAAGTGACGGTATTAATAAGTGTGGAGCATTTTATCTTGGTGATAATATGCATGTTTTTATTATTTTAGGAGATAGCTAATGAAGAAAATAATATTTATCAGTATGATGTTTGGAATGTTGCCGCTCGCCGTTGAAGCAGACGACGCCGTTGATACAGCAGCAGCTGACGAATCCTCTGTTGTCGACGAAAGACATCAATACGAAGGTTGGTTCCTGGGACTCGGTACTCATGTTGCCACTGCTGGAGAAAAGGTGGAGTACACCTACCCGGTGGTAAACAACGTTCAGGTATACGATCGTCCGATGGCTGAAGCAGATCACACTGCTCCACGACTGGGGGGATCCGTTGTACTCGGAGTGGGTAAGAGAATAAAAAACACCAGTGCCTATGGCTCGATTGAAATCGGTTGCGATTTTGGACCGACCACCAGAAAGCTTGAGGCAGACAAAAGATCAATAAATAACCAAGCTGTTTTTTCAAGAAATTACGGAATAGAAACAAAAACAAGCGGAGTAATCCCTTTTGCAGCAATAAGGGTCGGACATGTTAACCACAACCACGGATTCCTGTCCTACGTGAAAGTCGGAGTAGCTCATTCGAGTTCCGAGGAGCATTCCTACGGCTACAGGGACGTCGACAACCTTGTCGGTGGCTATGTCCTCACGTATTTTGATTCAAGAGAAAAGGTATCCGGTGTAAGACCGTTGGTTGCTCTTGGTATTGAAAAAGGCTTCGCCAGAAACGCAACTCTTCGCACAGAACTCGAGTGGAGAGGCGGCAAAAGCAAAACCAGAACCTGGGATGGCGGAGACAACGTAAAGGTAACCGCAAAAGATTCGATTACTCTCCGTGTTTTGATTAATTACCACGGAAAACTCGGACAACTGTGGCAAGAAGCCACCTCACTCTAGAGGTTTTTTTCTCCCGTCATTGCGAGGAACGAAGTGACGCGGCAATCTGGGGCTTTAATTCAAGCAAATTTAAAAATCCCCGGATTGCTGCATCGTTTCACTTCTCGCAATGACGGGGAAGACGCCGGACGCCGCCGCGTAATCATGTAAATTATCGCTCATTTTATACACTTCCTCTGACGTCGATTTTCACAATCAGAACGGTGACTTTTTCCTCTTCCACTCGATAAACGACTCTGTAATCGCCGACACGCATTCTGAAAAATCCTCTGAGATTGCAAACAAGAGGCTTAAATCGATGAGGATCGGTCCCCAGCTTTTCATTGCTTTGATGATAGTTTGTCTCATATTCTTGGGAATTTTACCCAACTGATCGAAAACTTCTTCAAGATATTCAATCCTGTAATTCACCAAGTCGTCGCTGCATTTCTTGAGAACTTATTCTCGGCTTTTGATCAATATCACCGATTTGATTGATCAGGCTGAGGTAATAAGCATCCTCATCATGTTCGATCCGCTTCCGGATCAAGTCGGCACAAATCCCGGGAACGGACTGTTTTGTTTGATGTGCGAGCTGTTTTACTATGTCGAGTGTGACGCAGTCGAGAGCTACATTTACTCGCGGTTCGGTTGTTGCCATGACTTCCTCACACCGTTACCGCTTGTGGTCTATCACTGATGATAAGATTAGTCAAACAAATTGTTCATTTTTTTTCCTTACCAATAAAATCAGACCGACGGTAATTTTTTTATTCCCGAAATTTTTTATCGATAATATTGACCACGCAGCAATCGGACCAAACGTTCAAAGACGTTTCCACCATATCAACCAAAGCATAAAAAGGCAGAATTAACCAGAGAATATCGATGGAGATATCCATGGCTGTCAGCAAACTCATGCTGAGAAAAAAGCATCCCATCGGCACGCCGGCATTTCCGACAGCAGCAATAACCGACACAAAAACCCACTGCAAAAGCATGCCCGGATTGATCTCGATTCCGTTATTCTGCATCACGTAAACAACCGTGGTGAAAATAAACGCGGCGCACCCGTTCATATTAATCGCGGTGCAGAGCGGAAACACAAATCTGCTGATCTCCCGCGAAATCCCCAGATTATTTTCCGCCGTCTCGAGCGTTACCGGCAGCGTCCCCACCGACGACTTGGAGAAAAAAGCCACCGACAGCGCCGGAAACATTGCCCTCAGCGCCTTCAGCGGATCAATTTTGTGGGCAGATAAAAACAGCGGCAGCACGATAATTCCCTGGATAACGTTGGACAGAATCACGACGCTCAGATACCCGCCGAGTCCCTTCACATCCACTCCGCTTTTCAATTGCACGGCGGCGGAAGAGACAAATCCGAACAG
>JAISCG010000090.1 GCA_031265715.1 Holosporaceae bacterium
TGCTGAATCCGTAGGCGAATTTTTCAACAAAAGGCATATCGCCTATTAATAATGTGGGAACCATCGAGCTTGACGGCACAATATACCAGTCATAAACAAAAAACCTGAACAAAGAAAAAAAGAAAATGAAGACGACTATAAAACGCAGATCCTCTTTTAGCTGTTTCTTCCTACCCTCTTTTTTCTCTTCCTTCGGTGCTTCAACCTTCTCTAAAGAATTATCTGTCATTGGTCTTCATCTCTTTGAACACGTTCTTGTTTTTCATGCCGCTTCTGTGCTTCGATGCTGTACGTCGCCACGGGCCTTGCCTCCAGTCTTCCCAGAGATATCGGCTCTCCGGTTTCTTCACAGTACCCGTAGGTGCCGTCCTTGATTTTCTGAAGAGCTTCATCAATTTTCATGATTAACTTTTTAGCCCGCTCTTTGCTGCGCAATTTGTAGGTCATATCGGTTTCCGTGGAGGCTTTGTCGGCGATGTCGGTGCAGGTTTTTCCCTCTTCCTGAAGGTACTGCATCACTTCATCAGCATCGTCCGTGATATTTTCCTTCCACTCAACCAATTTACGCCGAAAGTACTCGCGCTGAAAGTCATTCATAAACTCTTCTTTTTCTGACGGTCGATAACTGTCCGGTAATTCACAAATCTTGTCATCCATGGCGTCACCCGAAAATAAAATGTACTAAGCCAGCGCAACCTTTACTTTGTCGACAATTTCAGCAAACACTGCTTTATCATTGATAGCAAGCTCCGACAAAATTTTCCGATCAACAGAGATGTTTGCTTTTTTCAGTCCGCAAACAAATTGGGAATATTTCAGACCGTGCTCTCTAACCGCCGCATTGATTCTCACTATCCAGAGCTCGCGCAAATCTCGTCTTCTGTTGCGACGATCTCTGTAGGCGAATTGCATGGATTTTTCAAGTCTTTCTATGGCAGACCGATAACAATTCTTTGAACGTCCCACAAAACCTTTTGAGAGTTTTATAACTTTTTTGTGACGCGCGTGCGTCGTCGTTCCTCTTTTAACTCGCGACATTTTTTACTCCCCTATCTGTACGGCATGTAGTTGGTTATGTTTTTCGTATCACAGGCACTCAAAACCATTGTCCCGCGAGATTGCCTTTTCATTTTTTGCGAACGCTTTCTCAGATTGTGTCGCTTGAAAGCCGGCTGAGCCGTAACCAGACCGGAAGCTGTAAAATTAAAACGCTTTTTCGCTGCGCTTTTTGTTTTTAATTTGGGCACTTTTTCCTCCATTATCAACAAAGTGAAATCAGGTATACCCGAACACCCGATCCACTGACCATAAACAATTCGGCATTCTATCACAGAATCTCGATTGTTTCAAATTCGAATACTCAACCACTTATCACCTGTCGGATCTTTTTTTATCTAAAATTTCAATTTCCATTTGAATTGTCTTTTGCGGTATTTATGGTAACACTTTCGCGTCATTGCGAGCAAAGCGAAGCAATCCAGGACTCAAATTTAAAATCCGGATTGCCACGCCGCTCCGTGTCTCGCAATGATAAGGTGCAACATTCAATCAAATGAGACGGGTGGTAAGAAATCAAGCGTAAAATTTTGACAAAAAAATATGTAAGCCGGTTGATGTAATCTTGACTTTTCCTTCGGTATCCGGAGAATATTTCAGGAGTGCAGGAGTATTCGAAAATTGCAATGGCAGGAAAACAGCGTTGTGTTATCAACGAAATTGTTCGCGGAAGATAGCCGAATCCTGACAGTTTTTAATGAGACGATCGGAAAAACGTCGGGATTGATTAAAAATTCGAAAACGTCCGCCCAACCCGGGGACATCAGTAATATTTTCTGGAGAGGACGCACCTCGGACCAGCTCGGCACATTCAGGGTCGAGAATGTTTTTTCTCCGTTTACCTGCGTTTTCAACGATCCTTTCGGAATTTTTTCGATAGAGAGCGTTTGTTTTCTCTGTCTGAAGGGATTGCCGGAAAAGGCTCCGCATCCGAAACTGTTTCACGCGCTGAAAACGTTTCTTTTGTCAATTTCCTGTGAAGATCGACCGGAAAATTACGTCTTTTTCGAAATGGACTTTTTGGCCGAGGTCGGATTCGGGATGGATCTTTCCCGATGCGCGCTCACGGGAAAAACCGAGGATTTGTTCTACATATCTCCGCGTACCGGTCGTGCCGCCGGTCGCGTTGCCGGGGAAAAATACAAGGATCGCCTCTTTGTTTTGCCTCAATTTTTGATTTCCGAAAACGTTTCCCCCTCCGATTATGATATTTTTTGTGCCCTTTCGATAACGGGGCATTTTTTGAGAATGTATTTCCATGATATAAGCAACGGGAAGTTACCGCTGTCTCGCGATTATTTGATGGCGGAGTTGTCGGAAAAAATCAAAGGAGCAGCCTAATGAAGATCAGCACAATTACGGATAAAAAAGAAAAAAGAGTCGCAATCACGCCCGAAACAACGAAAAAATACATAAATTCGGGATTTGAGGTGGTAATTCCCCGGGGCGCGGGAATCTGCGCCGGTTTTCGGGATGAGGAGTACGTTGCTGCCGGAGCATCCGTCGTCGACGAAGTTCCGGACGCCGATTTGTACCTGTGCGTCAAGCCTTCTTTCGAGGAGGAGTTGAAAATAAAATCCGGATCTTTCCTGATTTCTCTGCTTTCTCCTTTTCAAAATCAAAGTGTCCTGGAAAAA
Organism: Holosporaceae bacterium; assembly: GCA_031265715.1. Classification (GTDB taxonomy): domain Bacteria; phylum Pseudomonadota; class Alphaproteobacteria; order UBA3830; family UBA3830; genus JAIRMQ01. The sequence goes on from JAISCG010000090.1 coordinate 2,694, forward strand.
ATGAGCGATAACGGCATAAAACTGTGCGCTCTGGAAAAAATCCCGAGAATCAGCAGGGCGCAAACCATGGATGTTCTGTCATCGCAGGCGAATATCGCCGGATACAGAGCGGTTCTCGAGGCTTTCGGAGAGTACCGACGCGTTGTTCCGCTGATGATGACCGCTGCCGGAACGATTCGTCCGGCGAAAGTGCTGGTTCTCGGAGCCGGAGTCGCCGGATTGCAGGCCGTTGCGACGGCAAAGAGATTGGGAGCGATCGTTTCCGCGTTTGATGTTCGTTCCTCCGTGAAAGAACAGGTTGAAAGTCTCGGCGCTATTTTTGTGGAGGTCGAAAGTAAAGACAGCGGAGAATCTTCCGACGGGTATGCGAAGGAGCCGGATGCTGATTATCGGAAACGCCAGGCGGAAAAATTAGCCCGGGTGATTTCCGAGACGGATATCGCGATTACCACAGCCCAGATTCCTGGAAAACCGGCGCCGATATTGATAACGAAGGAGATGGCGGAGTCGATGCCGGCTGGAGCCGTGATTGTTGATATGTCAACCGAAACTGGGGGGAATTGTGAACTGTCGGAACGAGATCGGGTAATTAAAGTCGGCGAAGTTACGATAATCGGATACACGGATTTTGCGGCTCGCGTGGCGTATGATTCCAGCCAATTGTTCGCGCGCAACGTCTTTAATTTCGTTGCGATAATGGTGAAGGACGGACAAATCGATACGTTGGACGAGATTGTTAGTGCAACTTTATTGAACAAATAACACACAAAAGCTTGCCGCCCGATAGAAAAAATCCGATCGGGCGGTTCAGAATTCACCTGATGTATTCTAAATTTCGCCTGTTAATAAAATAATCCTGAATTGGAGTCTTGGATTGCTTCGTTTCGCTCGCAATGACGCGAAAATATTATCACAGGTACTGTAAAGGGGATTCAAGGCTAAAAAACCTCGGACAACGCCTAGACGACCACGTCCTCATGAATGCGACTGAATAATTGATAAAGGAAAGGAATATCGTCTTTTTCGATAAAGCCCGATATTTCTTCCGCGATTTGTATGAGCTGTGAATTGTCCGCAAAATCGCTGAATCTCAGGGAATTAAATCCGCTCTGATCTTTTCCGAGAATATCGCCGGCTCCACGCAATTTCAAATCTTCTTCGCTTATCAGAAATCCGTCGTCGGTATTTTTCATTATCTCCAGCCTCTGTTTTCCGACGTCCGAAATCGGATAATGATAGAGCAAAACGCAGTAGGAAGA
>JAISCG010000100.1 GCA_031265715.1 Holosporaceae bacterium
CGCATCAAATCCAAATTGAAACTGATTTCCAATTTAAACATAACGGAAAATCGTCGCCCTCAGAGCGGACATACACGAATTCATCTGGCGGGAAAAACCATCGATCTGAGAATTTCTACGCACCCCGGTATTTTCGGAGAAAATTTCGTCGTTCGAATTTTCGATCTTTCTAACGGTGTTAACTCATTGATTGATCTCGGTTTTTCCTCCGAGGATTTTCTGTGGCTCCGGCGCGTCATTTCATTTCCCTCCGGAATATTTTTGATTGTCGGACCGACCGGTTCCGGAAAAACAACGACACTGTATTCACTGCTGAAGGAAATAAATTCCGCGTCAATCAATGTGATGACTTTGGAAGATCCGGTCGAATATCAAATCGAAGGCATAAAACAATTGGATTTGCGAGAGGAAGGAATTTTGTCTTTTGCAGACGGCGTTCGATCGATTTTGCGGCAGGATCCGGATGTAATGTTGGTCGGAGAAATTCGGGATGAGGCGACGGCGGCAACGGCCGTTCGCGCGTCGCTGACCGGACGCCTCGTGCTCGCGACTTTGCACGCCGCCACGCCGATCGAAGGAATTCGCAGATTGCTGGATTTGGGGTTGAAGTTGTCGGATTTTATTCCGAATCTCATCGGGATTTTTTCGCAGCGCCTCGTGCGTCGCAGCGATAATGTCGAGTTGGGATACCGGGGCAGATTTCCTCTGACGGAATATATTTTTTTCTCCGAGGAACTGAAAAAAAACATTCTCGAACATGAGAGTATTAATATGTGTAAGGTCGACAAGTCTTTCCAAAATTCTTGGAAGGAAGCGGTCGATTGTAATCTCACGGATTTAAACGAAATCAGAAGAGTTTTTGGAAGTGCCGATATACAAATATAAAATTCTGACCAAAGAGGGCGGGAAAAAAATCGGCGCGATCCTGGCCGACGATTTTAAATGCGTTTACGACGCTCTCCGAGCCGGACACCATCAACCGATTGAAATAAAAAGAGTTTTTTTTGTCTCTCGAAGAGTCTCGACGGAAGATTTGCTGACGTTTTTTATGCACATAAATTTTCAATTGAAGTGCGGAGTCAATATTAACGACGCCATTGATTCTTTTTCCGATTTTCACGGAAATAAAACTTTAAACGCAACTCTTTTGGATATTTCCGATTCGCTGAAAAAAGGGGAAAGCATCGGCGATGCATTTAGAAAAAGTCATTTTGTTTTTGATGAGGTTATTGTGGGAATGTTAAAATCGGCGGAAAATACCGGCAACACAGTTGAAGTAATTTCCAATATTTTGAATTTTTTAAAACTGCAAACGGGCTGGAAAAACAATGTAAAGCGGGCGCTTATGTACCCGATTTTCATTGCGCTCGTCGCGCTGGCTGTTTTAATTTTGAGCATAGTATTTCTGGGACCGCAGGTCGCTTCCCTGGTTCAAAATACCGACGGCGGAGAAATTCCCATGCTTACTCAATTTGCAATAACCGTGCTTCCGGAAATTTTTAAAATTATGATTATTCCTCTGATATCGGTTTTTATTTTTTTGCTGACCGAAAAGGGAAAAAAATTTTGGGAAAGCATTATTCTAAAAATCCCGAAAATCAGTAAGTTAATCATCAAAATTTCCGTTTGGAGATTTTGTAAAATTTTGAGTATCGCTCTGGATGCAAAATTGGATTTTATTCCGGCACTGAATTTGGCTACCGAAACGATAAAAATCGCCCCTTTAAAAAAGGAATTACAAAACATCGGCGCCAATATAATTAACGGCTATAAAATTGCCGAATCTTTTGCGCTGGGAGATTTAATTCCGCGAGATATTCTTCTGGCCGTCTACATCGGAGAGGAGGGAAACGATCTTTCCGGAAGTTTCGATCACATAAGCGAAAATTATTACAAAGAAATATTGTTTGAAATCAAATCGTTGGGACAGATTTTAAGCATCGGACTGACGTTTTTTACCGGATTGGTGTTTGTGTTCATTTTGTGCAGCCTGTTTTATCCCATCTATAATTATGTGGAAACGGCGGGCATGTAATGTTGCTAAATTCCGACGAAGTTAAATTTTCTCTGGAAAAACTGACGAATTGCTCTTTCTTTGACGCCCGCAAAATTTTGAATTGCAAAAAGAAAATCCTGCAAGAGCGTGAAAAAGTGTTTTTACTTCCAAAAGATCGAATGCTTTTTTTCGAAAAATCAGATTATTACATCCAAAAAATTTTACTTCCGTCCGATATCAAAGCGGATGACGACATATTTCTGACGGAAAATGTTGTCGCGGAATTTTGCAACGGTATTTCCGAAATCGGTGAAGGTGATTGGTGGATATACGCCGCTTACCACGTCCGAAAATTAAGAATCATCGCCGGAATAGGAAAAGGAATAATCCTGTCAAGATTTCTGTCCGAAGATTTCGGCATATCCGACGAAATTGAAAAATCCGTAATGTATTTGCAAAGATTCGGAATGACGGAAAGGGTAAAAATTTTTTCCTATCCGTTTATCGGAAATATTTCTTCAAAAATTATCGTTGAAAATAGTTATATCGAAAATTTCGATGACGCCGAAAAAATCATTTCTGAATTTTTGTTGAATAACAGTAAGATAAAGCCTGTTATTTCTCACAAAAATTATATCGAAAAAATTTTAAACGAAAAAGTTCTGTGTGCGATCGCGTTTTCCGCAGCTCTGTTGTTATTTCGGATCGATAAAAGTTTTGAAAATTGCAAAAATTCCGTTTTATCTCTCGAAAAAAACGTACGAGCGGAAAACGATACTATCTCATTGGAAATTAACGATAAAAATTTTTCTGCAACAAAACGGTTTATTGACGCAATAAAAACATTACAAAATCCGCTGCAATTATTTCATAAAACATCGGAAATATGCGGCAGGCATCGCCTTCAAATCGAACAGTTATTGTTCGAGAAACAAATCAAGATAAAAACATCGCTCAGCAGGTCAAAATCAGAAAAACTGAAAACCTGCGATGACATTGTGATAGAAAAATTTTCAAGTGATGAATATGAAGAACTCGGCTCAAATAAAAAAGTCGGATCAATCATATGCATAAAATAAGAATATATGTTTTACTGTTTTTCATAATAACACTAATCGTTCTGTGCATTTTCAAAGCGGCAGATTTGGTTGAACTGAAAAACAGGGAAGAATATCTCGCGGAATTGCAGATCAACATTAACAACCTCGCCCGGGAAATAGAAAAAACCTCATTTAACTGTTTGAAATCGAAAGAAAAACTTTTTGCTCCAAAAAGTGATGTAAAAAAAGATATAGAAAAATTCGCGAAAAAATTAAACCTGAAAAAAGTACTGATCAAGCGTGATTCCACGCAAAATCTCGGGGAGGTGAAAATATTTACAAATCGAGAACAGGAAATTTACAATTTTATAAACGAATTATTTTTTGAATTGCCGGGAATCGTACATTTTAAATCGATAAAACTTTCCCCAGTCAGCAAAGAAGAGATCGCGGCTTTTATTCAATTTTCGTCTGCAACGATTGCAGAACCCGAAAATCTGATTTTTCTGAAAACCGCAGATAAAAAATACGATTCGATCAATCTGTTTAAAAAAACAAAAATTCACCAATTGTTCTGCGCAATCAACGCGTTAAAAGTTTACATAGACGATTCTTGGTTTAAAATCGGAGACCGGATAGACGACTGCATCATAGAGGATATCGGCCAAAATTTTATTCACCTGCGGAAAGACAGCGGTGACAAAATTTGCGTAAAGCTCGGATCCCGGTGGTAACTGCGAAAAAACACAAAATTATTTTTATTTGCATAAATTAACGTAGAAGTAATTTTTCCGTTATCTAATAGATTTACGGACTGTGGTGATTTTATAATGCGTGTAGATATAACTGTTCCAAATTTTGATAATACTTCCGACGAAGTTACTCTATCTTCCTGGTA
>JAISCG010000120.1 GCA_031265715.1 Holosporaceae bacterium
CCATGCCTCAGTAAAAATGCAACTCTCTCAAGACATCTTGATTCGATAGCCAAACGCAACAGAGAAACTCCGTTTTCGTCGCATGTATTAACATCTGCACCATGATTTAGCAAAATTTCGGCTTCTCTTTCACCCGATAACCAATAATAATCACCCTCTTCAGGGGGGGACGAGATAAGACGACGCAACTGCAACTGCGATGAGGCGATCACGTCAGCGTCAATCGCACTAACACCACCCAACGAAGGTTGCATCGACTTGCTCTGCTCCGCCGATAAAATAACTGCCGCTCCCAACAATACTTTCAATCCTGCAATATAACTATTCTTTTTCATTTCTTTCTCCTAACTGTTTATTTGTGTAAAAAAACTGATGACTTTTTCTGTAATCACCCATCCCTTAACGATTACTATATATGTCATGATGAGCAAAAAGACAACCCTTTTTAGCTTACCACCCGTTAAATTTTTTTTACTTGAAATTTCAGCAAATAGTGCTTGTGATAACATTTTCTCGTCATTGCGAGAAGCAACGCCTAATTGAGTCCGATGAGGGGTAAGGTTTTGCTCACCGCGTTTGCGTTATTAATTTAACTAATTTTTCTACGCCGCTCTCGATGTCCCCATTATTTTCAACGGTAAAGTGAGCGATTTTTTCGAGTACGGGCAAGTCTGTCGCATATTTTTCAACTACTCTTTCGCTCATATTTATTTCCGTTCCGGGAATCGGTTTGCGATTTTCGTCGATTTGAACCAAAATTATTCCTTTTTCATTGAGCGCGGCGGCGCGAGCAAGTTCTATATTGCGCTCGATATGAATAACGGTTCCGATTTCAGGCAGTATGTCACTGAGTCCGCCATCAACCGGGAGTATTGCTCCTGTCGCAATAATCGCACTTTCATCTTTTCGGACAATTTCAAATAAAATCTCTTTTTGTACTTCGATGACACGCCGGGCAGACGACAAACTGAAAGAGTCAAAACGCCACACTTTCTCGGCCGCAAGCGCGTCCGTTTCGTAGAAAGGCAGTTTTAGTATTTCTGCGGCGCGTTTTCCGAGTGTCGACTTTCCGGCGTTTGGTATGCCGACTAAAATGTACTTCATATCATCTCTCCAAACCGATCACGAGATCCTCTGTGCATCCCGGCAAATAAAAATTTCTCGGATCGAACGTCAGTTCGTGGCGGACAGAGCGAGATTCGAACTCGCGAAGGAGTCACCCCCTTGCCGGTTTTCAAGACCGGTGCCATCAACCGCTCGGCCATCTGTCCGCGGGCTTCAGTATTCGTCTCCCTCTCTCCACAGGAACAGAGCGAGTGCCGATACAAGCGACGCCGCGATGAATAATACAGCAGGAATCGTCACATTTCCAGACCATTTTATTAAATAAGTCGCCAAAGTCGGAGCGTAGGCGCCGAACGCGGCCATGGCGAAGTTATGCGCGATTGAAACTCCCGCCAATCTCACGCTCATCGGAAACATCGAGCAGATGGCGGCCGGTATCGGACCATAGTAAATCGAGAACAAAAATATGATACAAAGTTCTCCGAGGAATGCGCTCAGGATTTTTCCGTCCTGCATCAGTGAAAACAGAGGGTAGGCGAGGGCAGCCAAAGCCAGTGTCGCGATCAGCATCTGGAGACGTTTCCCGACGCGATCCGCCAGCCATCCGCCGAACAATATAAACAGCGACAAAAAAATCATGTTAACAAATTGGATGATCAAAGCGTAGTAGCGTTCGATGTTCAAAATTTTCTCAAAATATGTGGTGAAAAATATTGCTATGAGAAAATAGCCGCAGGCCGTCAGTACGTCTGTCGCAGTGACTAAAACCAATCCTTTCCAATGATTTACGCACAATTTTTTCAAAAATCCCTCTTCCTTTTTCTTTTCGGCGCTTTGGGCTTTTTGTTGTTCGACAAATTCTTTCGGATCGTCGAGTTTGCGCTTTACGTAATCTCCGATGAAAGTACCGAAAAAACTGAGAATAAACGGAATTCGCCAGCCGTAGCTTTCCAACTGTTCGGCGGTCATAATTTTATCCATGCAGGCCGCGACAAAGGCTCCGAGAATAAAACCGGTGACAAGACTGAACGGAGCCCAGGACGAATACGTGGATTTTTTGTTGTCGGCGGAGTGCTCGTACAGAAAAACGATTGTGCCGGTGAATCCTCCGCCGAGGGCGAGTCCCTGCAAAATTCTGATGAGGGTCAGCAAAATTCCCGCGGAACATCCGATGGTTTCGTAGGTTGGCAGCAATCCCATCACGGCTGTCGGAATGGCCATCATGTAGATCGAAATTACCAGAGTTTTTTTTCGACCGAATTTATCGCCGATGTAACCGAATATAATTGCGCCTATCGGTCGGGCGATCAGGCCGGATGCGAAGGCGCCGAAGGACGCGATCAGCTGCTGGAAATCGTCTCCGCTCGGAAAAAACAATTTTCCGATTATTGTTGCGAAAAAACCGTAAACAGCGAAGTCATACCACTCCAACGCGCTGCCGGCGATGCAGGATATGATCACTTTTCTCATATGTTGAAATTCCGAACGATCCTCTTCTTTCATAACTTACTCCATAAAACCGTATTGATCTTAGGGGAGAAAGCGCGGGCTTGCAACAAATTGTTTGATCGGCGTTTTTTTGAAGTCAGAAAATTTTTTAAATTTTACGCATCTGACTGTAAAAAAAAATTTTTTACATATGGGATTTGTTAAATATTTTTTAATCTTTTTCTATTATTGTTTATAAAATATGAAAGGGAGGGAAACGAAAAATGTCAGGTAAATTGTTGTGGACTCCGTCCGAGGAACGGGTGAAAAGCAGTAATGTTTTTCGGTTTATCAGCGGGTTAAAGGCGCGAAATATTTTTGAGGGAGATACGTTTCATGATTTGTGGGAATGGTCCGTCTCTAATCCCCGGGATTTTTGGAGCGAAATATGGGATTTCAGCGATGTGGTCGGAGAAAAAGGCGAAAGAATCTCCAATTCGGAAAGTAAATTTTGGGAACATCGTTATTTTCCCGACGCGAAGTTGAATTTTGCCGAAAATCTTTTAAAGAGGCAGGATGACGCGCCGGCGATAATTTTCTGGGGAGAAGAAAAAGTCCGAAAAATTTTAACATGGAAAATGCTCTATGCTTCCGTGGCCAAAACAGCCGCAGCGCTGAAAGCCGCCGGGGTAAAAAAGGGAGATATCGTCGGAGGATACGTCGCAAACATGCCGGAAACGACGGTCGCGGCGCTGGCGACCATAAGTCTCGGAGCGACCTGGGCGTCCTGTTCCCCCGATTTCGGAATTTCCGGAGCGCTTGATCGATTCGGTCAGGTTAAACCGAAGATTTTTTTCGCAGTCGACGGCTATTATTATAAGGGAAAGGTGTTCAACAACTTAGAAAAAATTAAAGACGTTGTCGATCAGGTGGAAAGTATCGAAAAAACCGTGATCATTCCGTATATTAAGGCGGGTTTGCCTGCGAAAAGCAGAACGGAGGTGTTGTCTTTTCAGGATTTTATCGGAGAAGGCGAAGCGCCGGAGTTGGTTTTTGAGAAATTTCCCTTTGATCATCCTATTTATGTATTGTTTACGTCAGGAACCACGGGTGTTCCGAAGTGCATCGTGCACGGAGCCGGGGGAACTTTGCTGCAACATAAAAAAGAGCAACTGCTGCATTGTGATATCAAACCCGATGATCGTGTTTTTTATTTCACCACCTGCAGCTGGATGATGTGGAACTGGGCTACGTCAATTTTGTCTCAAAATGCAACGTTGATGCAGTATGAAGGACTTCCGTTGTTTCCGAAACCGGATATTCTTTTTGATATGGCCGAGTCCTGTGGCATGACTTTTTTCGGAACTTCCGCAAAGTATTTGGATACGGTGCTGAAAACCGACGCCTGTCCGATCAGAACCCATAAACTCGATAAACTGAGAGCAGTCGGTTCGACCGGATCTCCTCTGTGTGCGGAGGCGTGCGAATTTGTGTACAGCGGCATAAAACAAGACGTTCATCTGAATTCGTTCTCGGGAGGAACCGATATTATTTCGTCGTTTGTCATGGGGAATCCGATTTCTCCGGTATATTCCGGTGAAATGCAGGGGTTCGGGCTCGGCATGAATGTTAAAGTTTACGATTCGAATAAGGAAGAAATGCCGATCGGAAAGCAGGGAGAACTGACCTGCGTTACGCCGTTTGCTTCTCAGCCGATAAAATTTTGGAACGACGAGGGCAATAAGCGGTTGATTCATTCCTATTTCGAAAAATTTGAAAATTGCTGGTGCCACGGCGATTGGATAGAGTTAACGGAGAATAAGGGCGT
>JAISCG010000062.1 GCA_031265715.1 Holosporaceae bacterium
TGGATAACTTTTTTTTTGAACAGACTTATCCACAGGATCGTGGCTGAACCGCGGCAGGACCGTGACGGAACCACAATTCGGAGCGTTTTCGGGGTACGATTCGCCCCCGGATTCTGCCACCCCACCGGAGAGAAAAGTGTGAAATTTCAGCAAAATTTTCCGATTTTTGGCAGGGGCTCGGTGGATTCTCGGCGAGGGTGTACGTGAACGAGGAGGAGGGAACCCGGATCAAAGATCGAAATACACCCCAAATCCGGGCGAGAATGCCCGTAGAATCCATACGAAGCTAAAAACCCGATAATTCCTGCCTCCTTCGCTCAAACCCATCCCACGGGCTTAAAAACCGCCCTATGACGATCCTGCTGATACTTCAACCTTTCCGCCAATTCGCCCCGAACAGCTGGAAAGGGGGACATGTCCTTCCATTCAGCTACTTCAACCACAGACGAAATTGACATAGAGCTGAATTCTGATTGGAATGCCTTCTTGCCTGCAGGTTAAAATAAATTGAAGTTTTTAACGAGAATCGATGTGCGATCCGTAGAGAAAATTCCACACAAATTACGGCTGCGTTTTGCGCACGGTGACAACCTTGCACTTCGAATGTCTGCGCTTCCATAAACGCACCATAAAAATTAACGCGGAAAAAATTAACGCGGAAAAAATTAAATGGCTCCAGTTGGTAAATAAAATAATAATTCCATATTGATAAATATTTTCTTTTATGATACACATTCATTGTTGTCAGTTAGAACAACAAAGTGTCCTACGCTCGGAATAAGCAAAAGGACGTAATTTTTACAAAAAGGGGAAAATAAGATGCTAAAAAAAATGTTTGCTGTATTGGGGACTGTATTCTGCTTGCAGGCGGCGCAATCCATGAATCCCATGCAAGATATCCGCACTTGCTACGGTTGGAATGAAGTATACACAGAGATGAGCGATCCATTGTCAGTTTTTGGAAAAACTGCCGTTGTTATATTCGACTTCGACGACACCCTATGTACAAACGATGGTTACATGGCCCTGAAAGACCCACTAATTTATGAGATTCTTGGGGAATTACGTGAGTGCCAAATATCGTTTTTCTGCATGACGTCTTCGCCTGCTACTGCGTGTGCCGGCAGGCACGGGGATTTTGAACTCATCGGACTTGATGTTTTTTTCAACAATAGGTCTAATGAAACTGATGCAAGTGAGACTGAGGCATTTGCAAGACCTTTTGACTTTTACTACGATGGTGACCTTAACTACTTCGTTGATGGGGAGTGGAACACTGTTTTTACCAACTGGGCAAAAGGCCTCGAGTATACCCCATGGGATTCTTTTGATTATCATAAGCTACCAGAGGGAACAGACGAACAAGAACGAAATATACGCTATATCGCTGCTATGGCCGGTCAGACTGCAGTGTCTAAGGGAGAGACACTTGAGAGCTTGCTTAATCAGGGGTTTTTATCGGAATTGTCCTGCATTGTATTCATCGATGATAATTTGGAAAATATACAAGATATGTACAACAGTTGCTATTCCTTGGGAATTTCGTACCGCGGACTACATCTTTTGTGAACGAAAGACTTACCGCCCACCGCATTTAATTGAACGTTTCCTCTCGTCATCGTGAGGAGCATGGCAACGAAGCAATCCAAAATTGGCTCATATTCTAGTCCTGGATTGCTTCGCTAGCGGCGTTTTGACGGTCAGAGACATTCTCTTCAATCCAAATGCCGATAACATGCGGCCCATTGCATCTCTATCAAGCTTAACTTCCAGAGCTGAGGAAAGCAACTTTGCAATCTTCAACAATCAGAATTCCTTATTCGGCTGAAATTTTTGCCAAAAATAGGGGTATCAAAATGTGTTATTTTTTAAAAAATATTGACTATAGCCTTCGATAGCATTATATTCTTGGTTATAGGCTTTTTTAATATATAGAGGAAAAAATGAAAAAAATGTTTGTTGCTTGTGCTTTGATGCTTAGTATGTCACTTTCTGCGATGAACTTTGGACCACTGACTCGGGACGAGGCTAAAGCTGTGAATGACAAATTGCTTACTGACATCATTAATGCCGAACAACTTGATATTAGCCGGTACCTGAGAGAAGCAGGCCCTTTCCCTGGTTGTTATAACTATGAAAGACTTGTGCAAATGACTGCTAGAGTTAAGTCAATTTATGATATAGGTGGCATTCGGCAAATGAAAATTAGTAATATTTGTAGTGGTGTTCCGCCAAGGAGAACGTACCGCATCCTGGCTCAAAAGAATTTTTCTAAAGAATTCGAGCCCACAGGTTTTACCATGTTTGATCTTACAGCACTAGGCATTTTCATTCAACGTTGCATCCTTCATGCTTGTAAGGACGAAAAAAGAAAGATGTCGTCATACATTAGTGACCATCTGTGTACACCCAACACTGACCCGTACATTATAGATCTCTTAACCCTCACTAACACGCCTGAAAGTGTCGCACGAGCCCAGCAAAGAAATATCGACTGTGAATAAGCTTAAATGCGATTTATGAGCTAGCATTGATCACACGCAGCGACAGGTAATTTGGCCGCTGCGTTTTCCTGTCTTTTTATTCTATATCACCTAATTTTTAATTGGGATTATGAACAAAATAAGAAATAATGGAGAATATGTAGTTACGTGAGATGAACATCCTCGGCTTTAGTATTAATCTTCCACTTAAAGTCTGCCCAGTCTTGTGATCGAAAATAACAAATTCGTTCAGAACAAAGAAAGCAGCATATACATTGCAACAACAGACTTTAGTGGAAAGTTAATAAGTACTGAATCAGCGCTTTGATCAATTCAGCAAATTATTTCTATAGAATTCTAATTGCGCCACCCGGAGTTAGGATCCTTGATATCAGCCTCGCGCACCCTATCCACGAACGTCCCCCTCGGGGTATACCTGACCTCTTTTCTCCAGTCACTCACCTCGAAGTCTATTATCCCACCTTTCCGCTTTTGCAAAAGATTGTACATTGATACACGACCTTCTGACGTCCCATAAGTATCGACCTTTCCTCTAGCCTCGATCCCTTGGTGCAGATAGCCAAAGATCAAGTTTGTCTGCTCGCGAAGATTCCGAGGATCGTAGTCTCTTTTTATTCGAAACCATCCGTCACCCTGATCCTCGAAAAATGTGGACACATACCCCGGATCCAATTCACATCCCTCTCCGAATCGTACCCTCTCCAACGTCCTACTATCCTGCAAAAATTCCGTAAGACTTAAGATACTTAATCCAATTGTCTCAAACTCCAACCGTGACAGTTTTAGATCTCGAAATTCGACGCATTTTAATTGCGAAAAATCGAGTACACCATCCGATTTAGTGAACCACTGCATCTCCTTATCCCCATCTATTATTACCGGACACACATCTTGAAATTCATTACTTTGTCTTGTGCATTCTGCTCTACAAGACGCACTAAATGCTTGTATTTCCTCATCAGAGCCCCCCGGCAAAAATACTTTTGTATCATGATACATATACCATAATGCTCTCCAAACCCGAGACATTTCCTCACCCTCGCCATAGCTGAATCCGGGTCTGTACGCTATAACCTCAGGCACCCTATCCTCAGCCAGTAGCTGGTTTAAAGTTTGCTGTTTCTTTTCGTCTTTTTCAGAAGACAGTTGTCTTAGATACATTCTTTCAGTCTCCAGGTGCAAGATCAGTGTCATCTCACGCGCTTGTTCCTCCGAATCCTCCAAAATAGGGCCTCGCTCTATAAGGTCTTCAAAGTGGGGTGCATATAACACATACCAGGCAACTAGTGCTTCCCTGTGTCGCCTATCTATGCGGTCCGGTCCAGGCACCCCCGTTCCTTCCGCTATTAAGAATGCTGCATCGTTCATAGCTGACAGGTTCCACAAGCCAAAAACTTTTAACCTGCTCGCCATGTTTTCCCAACAATCAGTGCCTGCCCTCCGTCTCCGTTCTGACGCCTCTATGTTTTCCTCTTTAGCTAATTGGCGATCCCTTTCTCTTCTTTCCTCTTGCGTTAATTGGCGCATTCCTTCTATATCCGAACAAACCATACAGAACACCACAAACAAAGACATCAATTTCTTCATAATTATCTCTCCAATCCAGTTAATATTTTATATCGTATAGGTAAATGACCCATCTGTCAAGCGTCATGTATATCCAATCACAGTGAGAAGTTGGACTTTTTAACCTGCTATTGATATTATGTATCTGTGTTTTTTGTTGAAGGATGAGGTAAGGCTATATTTTACAATGTGTTTGGCGCAATTATTTACAGTAGTGTTGGGTGAGTACATAACGAATAAAAATCATCCTCTAAAAAAAAATTTCCTGTAATAAGTACGATGCTATCAGTATTTTCAAGCGTGGATGGCATGCTTGCAAAACGTTTTTTAGTAGAGCAATCTTACTAATTGTCAAAATTTTTAGAAGAATACTATGATGGGGAGAGGTAAGCCCGTATACCTCTGACAGATGGGCATTCCATCTTTTAACATTGAAATAGCCGTTCCTTTTATTCCCTCGACTCTGCCTCTAGTTTCACCCCTGGCTTCACCTATGGCAATGCCCTCGGCATAGGCCATGGCGTTAATTTCGTCGTTTCGAGCTTTTGGAATTATGCGTCTTTGTTCTCTGTCGTGACTTACGTAACTCAATGTATTCATTGCTTTTTTTACCTCCTCGACTTCCAAAAATTCCTTTGGCATTTCCTCCGGAGCAACAAGAAAATAGCTCCAAACATCAAACATGTTATTCGGAACGGCTTTGCTCAGATCGATTTTCGCAAGCTCCACAATAAATGTACGGAATTTTTCGCTTGCAATTTCAATCGGATCAAGCTTGGATTCCCTGAACTTATACATAGCTCGCAATGACGAGAAAATATTATCACAGGTGCTATTCCTGAAATTCCAAGATAGAAAAAAATCCGACGGGTGGTAAGGGAGCGAAGAACGGAATCGGAATTGATTCATATTTTTTGGAGAGGATTTAAAATATACGGTTAACAATATTCACATGGCATGTTTTTTGGGGACTGCAATTTGGAACTAAGCTGCATTTTTCAAAAACAGCTTTTCTTGAACATTTTTCCCGCCTCACCGATTTCTGCCGCGGCAAGGCATACCTCGTCTATAATATTTTCAGCTCCTTCAATGCCGCATTTTTTAGCAACCGTGAGAATATCTTTATCGGTAATATCTTTTGTTTTTCCGTTTACACCGGTCATTCTGTGTCCGTAAATCCCCCTTGAATAGGTGAGATCATATGCCGGAGACACTGACCATTTCTCATTTTCATCCATTAAAAACGAAAAATTTTTAGAATGATCATCAAGATTATGAGTTTTAACATTAAACACCATAATTCTAAATATTTGTTCAGCTTCTTTTACGTTTTTTGTTAATTGCTTTGTTGCAGTAATTAAATGCTCGTATTCCAATGATGGAGTACGAAAATCAGCATTCAACAACCCGCATGCCGAATGCATATGTATTTTACATTTACCTTTTCTATCGAATCTTTTGGTTCCAAAAAAACCGGGATATTTCTCGGATTGAAATAATCTGGTTTCGGGCATATTAATACCTGCTTTTTTGGCTGCCAGAGAATATGCATACTCTGTAATCCCTGCATCATTATCATCCATTGATGAAATTAATTTAATAATCCATGATTCCCCGTTAATGTCGGTGGTAATTTTCGGACGAGCTCCGCAGGACGAACCGCTATTTTTCAACATAAGCTCAATAAAATCTGAATCTTCACCGTTTAGAACCTTATTTGATTCTTTAGACAGTATGTCCGGTGAACTTAAAATTTCACTAAATTGATTTTCCACAAAAGGCTCATATTCAAGTGCTCCCATACCGTTTCGACCAACTATGCTCAATTTTTCCAAAAATGACAATTCATGAATATCGATATTTTGTTTTTTAAGTTTTTGAGATAGTAGCAACATCCCCCAACCGTCAGGCATTGAGTCATTAAAAACACCGAAAGGGTTGGAAAAATTATTTTCATCGCAGGTGAATACTCCGGTTTTCAGCGGAAGAAGAAACGGAGAAATTTGTAAATCGGATTTTATAAAATCGACACTGTATTCGAAGTAATACCTGCGATTTTGAAAAATCAGCTGTCCGACCTGTCGGCGTTGATTCCCTATATTTAAAAATATATTTAGTTCTTTAATCATTTTTGCGTCCTCTTTTTCGAGGATGTAATAAACTCCTTACTTGATCTAAAGATTTAAATTCCAGAGGTAATTGAAATAACAGATCAAAAGATTGTGCACAATCCAGCACACAAGCTATTTTAATCAGAGATTTCAGCGATATTTCTCCGCTTGTTTCAAATCGTTTTAAACTGCCGAGACTGACTCCGGATTTTTCCGCCAGCGCTTTTTGGGTTAAATTTTGAGATAACCGAAGTTGTTTTACTTTTCCGGATATATCTTTTGAAAGATCCGACTCGGTTCTAAATGTTACAGTCATAATATTATCCGCAAACTAATATTTTAATTATATACGGATAATATATTATCCACAATAGGCTTGTTTCCAGTAATTCGATAATGCTTTATGTGAACAGGCTTACCACTCCTCCAATCTTGCTTTGAAAACTCAAAGAAATCGCCCTCCCTCTCTGCAGTACTTGTGACAACCTCTCCGTCGTCGTTGCGAGCGAAGGCGAAGCAATCCAGGACTCACATCCGATTTAAATGGATTGCCGCGTCGCTCTTCGCAATAACAAATGGACAAGAATTGTAAAAGCAATGATTCTCACAGTTTCTTCGTGAGTTCTCGGATGATCTTGTTCAAATAGTTCGACAATATGGACAATAAGTGCTCTAAAAGGTGGATACGACGCATCCTTCCCTCCTTCGAAGAGGACTGAACTTGTTTTCATCTGTCGACCATTGAAGGAAAAGCTAACCTCCCAATCAGGATGCTCTCTAGTGGCGAAATCGTACATGCTTAGCCCAGTACGCTCGACAAATCCCCCAAGTTGCATGTCGGGTAATCTTGCTACAATGTCTCTCGCAGACATCGCCACTGGATTACATACAAAAAGTAAATCAATTTCTGAGCGAAAAATATTAACGCTATCCATTACTCCGAAACCTAGCGGATGATTTCGGTCATATTCTTGAGCAACGCCATCAAAAAAAATCCTAAAATCGCCCAACCACGGCTCCTGCAGCAATAATCGTTTAACGTGACCAGGTATATTGCTCCTATCGCAGGCAACACTGGCTACATCCGAAAATTGCTTGCTATCTAACTTCATTACAGTTCCTGCCATAGGATGCAGGACCCTCCCCATGTTTTCAATATACCAGGGCCTACGCATGAAGAATTTTATTGACGGAAGCGAATAAATGTGCAGGGGACATAGAATTTCTGCGCATGACTGATTTTACAGATTGGGACGGCTTTTTTTTAGCCTTCACCAAGACCGCTATGCTCCACTTTCGCATAATATTCATATTTTCGGCAGCGTTGTCGTTACGGATGCAGGCTTTATCTTCGTTAAAAATGACGTCCAATCGCCAATGCAACCGATTTTCTATTCCCCAATGTTTGCGAGCAACGTCGTTGAGCGTCTGAGCGTCAAGCGACAGCGAGGAAATATAGTATCTTTCCTCCTCCGTTTCTTTACCTTTTCTTAAAACTTT
>JAISCG010000056.1 GCA_031265715.1 Holosporaceae bacterium
ACTTCATTCTCGGAGAGCTTTTTCAGAATCGCGAACATCAGATCCTGACGTTTTAAAGTCGCCGAATTTTCAACCTGAAGGCTCTCAGCAAAACTTAACAGTTCGGGAGGAGTCTTTGCTTTTATATCTTTTAATCTCATACCTTCTCTTCAAATTTTTGATTAACTTCCAAAAAAAAACAACGTTGTGGTGCCCGGGGGCGGAATCGAACCACCGACACGAGGATTTTCAGTCCTCTGCTCTACCGACTGAGCTACCCGGGCGCTCTGCTAATTATATAAAATATATTTATTTGTTTGTCCAGAGGCATACTCACTTTTTCTTATCACCCACCGCATTTAATCGGGTGTTTCCTCTCTGTCATTGCGAGGAACAAAGCGACGTGGCAATCCAGAGATTTTAATTTTACTTAAATTTGAGCTCTGGATTGCCACGTCACTTCGTCCCTCGCAATGACGCGAAAATGTTATCATAAGTGCATTTACTGAAATTTTAGGACAGAAGAAGATCCGACGGGTGGTAAGTCACTTTTTCTGATTTTTTTACAAGATGTCTATTTTTCCAAAACCAATGTCGTCCATCCCCTATAATCATACCTGAATTTAAGCCTTAATCCCGTTTCCGAATACGCTCGGAGGACGGAATCGTCGTCCGTCGTAAAACCAGACAAAATCAAAAGTGCTTTTTCAGCCAGAGAATTCACTATTTCCTTTTTCATCGAAACCAACGGCTCGGCCAAAATATTCGATACGATAAAATCGTATTTTCGGCAATTGAATTCGCAGGCGGAATTGCAGAATATTTTTATTCGATGCGCGACTCTGTTGATTTCGACATTTTTTTGAGAAATGCGTACTGCTTCTTCGTCGCAATCGCAGGCCCGGATATTTTTGGCTCCCAATTTCGCCAGGGCGATGCTCAGGATGCACGAACCGCAGCCGATATCCAAAACGGATTTGTGTCGTTTTTCGTCGAAAAATGTTTGGCAGGCAATCAGACAGCGATTTGTTGTCGGATGCTCTCCGGTTCCGAACGCGGTGGCGGCGGCAATTTCAACGGCGATTTTATCAGTTGGCACGGGAGAAGTGCGCAGATGCGGTCCGTATATATAGAAGTCGCCGACTGTAATCGGTTTGAAATTCTCAAAACATTTTTGCAGCCAATTTGTTTCTTTTACTTTTTCGTGTTCAATTTTTGAAAAATCGTACGCCCCCAGCGCCCTTCGAATTTCCGACTCGGATATTTCTCTGTCGTGCAGTATTTCAACGACCCAGCGATCGCCTTTTTCGGCACAAGAAACTGCCGAGTACTCCCTCTCGAACAAAAGATCAACCGCCTCAAACGCGTCTTTTATATTGAAATCACCGACGGTACATTTAAAGATACCCCTGTTCATTTGAAAACCTGGGGAGAAATTATCATCATCATTTGTTTTCCTTCCAACTGCGGATTTCCGTCGCACTTGGCGACTCCTTTCATGTCTTCCAGTAATCTGTTCAACAATTTTTCGCCGATTTCTTTGTGCGAAAATTCCCGGCCGCGAAATCTCAGTGTGACTTTCACCTTATTTCCATCTGCTATGAATCTTTTTACGTTAACAAGTTTTACCTGATAATCGTGATCGCCGATGGACGGAGTCAGTTTCACCTCTTTTACTTCGATAATTTTTTGCTTTTTCTTGGCTTCGGATTTTTTTTTCTGAAGCTCGTATTTTAATTTTCCGTAGTCAATAATTTTACAAACCGGAGGAGATGCCTGCGCCGCAACTTCAACGAGATCCAGTCCGGCTTCGCGAGCCATAATCATTGCTTCCTTCACGCTGACGACTCCGACGGCGTTTCCGTCCTGATCTATCAGACGAACCTGTGGCGCGGTGATGGCGCGATTAATTCTGTACTTTTCTTCTGCGACTTTGTTATCTTCCAAGCTCAACTCCTCTGTAAACAAATATCCAAAACATCAGCCTAATAATTTTTCGCAAAAAATCAAGAATAGCGTGATTTTTTATTTAAACAGTTGCAGTAAAGAGACTATGGTGGCCGCAAATTTACCTTGAGAGAAAATAAAAAATATTTCTTGTGGAAAAATATTTTTTTAACGAAATGTTAATTTATTGATGTTAGGATGAATTATTGTAAAATAGTGAGGAAAAGATGAAGCGAATTCTTATGTTGTCGATGGTGTGTTTTTCTTTTATGAGCGATGCGATGTTGCAAGTTAATCCGGATCGGGCGGAAATGGTGCACCAAGTGGAAAGGATGATAATGCAGGCACCGCAATTTCAGAATGTTGAACATATGACAAGGGAAGGTGTTGACGGTGTGAATCAATGTGTTTTAGAATACTATCGCAACATGAGTATCGATGAAAAAAGGTCTTTATTTTTTCGTCTTATGGGGGTAAAATGCCATAGCAAGGCTAGCTTTTGTATGTATATGTTTTGGAAAATTATTTCCAAGATTAGTGACCCCATGGAGAATATTTTCGGACTTTTGGGGCTAATGGTTCCTGCTATTCCGGTGATCGTTGGCGATGAGAATTTCTCCATAAACAAGCAACGAGCAGCAAATGCTATTTGTTCTATGGGGGTATTATTCTTTAGTAATGTCAAAAAATACGCTAGAAACTCAGCGAGAAAATTTGAAAATGACGAGTTGCTTATGCAAGCAACCACGAATCCGGCACTGAGAGTAGTCCTTGATGCCGATCATCATCAAGATCCGGTACCACTTGATGGCGGGGCCGATCAGGTAGAGGAAGCACTCCTCGACGGAGATCCCGCGCCTGAGGCTTAGTCTTCTTATTTCCTCCGGGAACGGGTTCAGAAGGATTTTTCCTCTATAATTTTTTTGAACTCGTCCGCTTTCAGGCTCGCGCCTCCGATGAGAAGTCCGTCGACATTTTTGCGGGACAGAATTTCGGAGGAGTTTTTGGCGTTTACGGATCCGCCGTACAGCAGCGATACTTTATCGCCGAGCAAATTTCTGATGAATGCGAATATTGTTTCGATTTCTTCCGGCGAGGGAATCAGACCGGTACCTATGCCCCAAACCGGCTCGTAGGCGAAGCACGGTGTTTTGTCCGTCGAGCCGGGATTGTTCAGGAAAAAACTCAGTTGGTCGGATATCACTTTTTCCCGATTATCTCGATTTTCCGCATTTTCTCCGATGCACACGATCGGAATCATGTTTTCCGCGACGACGGCCAGGTGTTTTTTGAAAATCAAATCGTCGGTTTCGTGAAAAATCGATCGTCTTTCGGAGTGTCCCACAATAACGTATTTGCAGCCGATTTCTCGCAGCAATCGCGGACTGTTTTCCCCGGTGAATGCTCCCTTTTCTTCGCAGAAGCAATTTTGAGCCCCGACGTCGTAGCGAAAATTGCGAAATCGGCCGAGCAGCGGAGCCGGAGGGCACACCACGACGGTGTTTTCGGAATCCGCGGCGTTGATTTCTTCTATAAAATTATCCGCAAAATCGGGATTCCCGTTCATTTTCCAATTTGCTACAATGATTCCCATAAAAAAACTCCTTAATTTGGGTTGCTACAAAAAACAAGTGCTAATAATATAGCACCATATTATTGATAGGAAAGAAGTATGCTAAAATTTATCAGAGAACACTCTAAATCGCGTCCCGTTAAGATTTTTTTGAGTTTTTTAGCATTGAGCTTTATCGTGTCTTTTGGAATTTCGGCTCTCATCCAAAAAATTACCGGAAAAGATTACATAGTAAAAATCGGAAAAATAAAAATAAGCCCGATTGAATTCAAAATCGAAAAAGCCCGGAGATTGGGGATGCTGCGCGGTCACATGTCGGACGCAAACGAAAAAGATATGACGGCCAATATTCTTCATCAGCTGATCCGGGAAAATGTCATTGATCAGGCCGCGCTGGAATACGGAATTATCGTTTCAGACGAAACGATAAAAAAATACATAAGCGGTATTGATATGTTCCGCGACAAGGACGGCCGCTTTAACGCGAATCTGCTGCGGGGATTTTTGCAGAAAATTCAGGTGCCGGAAGCGATGTTTTTGGAATCGTCCAAAAATGATATCAAAAACACTTTGCTGAAAATGCCTTTTATTTTTGTATCGATAGCACCGGAATTTGAAAATTTTACCTGCGCAAGTCTCGAAAAGAGGACGGTGGTTGCCGTTGAGCTGCGTCCGTCTTCTTTTAACGTTGTCGAAAATCCTTCTCCGGAAGAATCGGAGGAATTTTTCGGAAATAATCCGGATTTGTTTACGATAAACGAAACCCGCTCTTTCAGAATTTTGGAATTGCCGGAATCGTCCCTTGAAAAAAATATAACCGTCAGCGAGGAAGAAATAAGGGACATCTATGACCGTTCGCCGGAAAAAGAAGATTCGTCCTACGAAAATATGAAAAAGGAAATTGAAGCCGGTCTGAGACAGGAAAGATTGCAGACCGAAGCGAACGAAGTAACCCGCCAAATCGAAGACGCTTTGATGGCCGGAGATGACGTGACCGAAACGGCGAAAAAGTTCGGGTTGAATATTTTGGTTGTTGAAGACGTGGACGCTGATAACAAAAATAAAAAAGATGAAGACGTCCTCGCAGTTCCCTATAAAAGCGATATCTTGGCAGTTGCTTTTTCGGTGGACGACGGCGGCGACAGCTCCTTTTCGGAAGCCTTCGACGCAAAAGGAGAGAGAGTGTATTGGTTGCTGCACATCGACGGCATCACTCCAAAACACGTTGCATCGTTCGAAGAGTCGTCTGACAAAGTGCTGAAAGAATGGACGTCTCGGAAACGCCGGGAAAAGGCCGAAGAAACGGCGTCTGACCTGGTCGAAAGAATCAAGGCCGGAGATAATCTGATTAGTTTGGCAAGAAAGAGCGGTTATGCTTCTGTTATAACACAGAAATTCGACAGATTCGGGAAGCTCGAGGACGAAAAAAATACGAAGTTTAAAAATATTATCGAGGAAATTTACGAAGACGCTTTTACTCTGGGAAAGTCAGAGGCAAATTTCAAAAAAACAGACGAAAAGTTTGTGGTGTATCAGGTGCATGACGTCGTTTCTCCCGGGGAAATCGGTAAGGAAGACGAGGAGAAGTATCAGAGAGAACTGCGCTCCGAAATTGTCGATGACATGTACCAACAGCTTATTTCATATTTATCGAAGAAAAAATACGAAGTAAAAATTAATCACGATTTGCTGAAGAACATTGACGAAAATGTGACTCAGAATCAGCTGGACGATATGTTTTAAAAGTTATTTTATGGTCGGGAAAATAAGAAAAAAAATAAAGAACTCCTACGCGTTTAAAAATTATAAGAATATCTATTCTTACGTAAAACCTTATCGATTGAGAGCTTTTTTGGCTGTTTTTGTCACGCTCCCGGTCGGAATGATGGATACGGCCGTTCCCTGGGCGCTCCGGAATTACATAGATTCCATGACGTCGGGAAAAAGCTCGCTTGTCAGCGTTTATATGCCGCTTTTTATACTCGGTTTTGCTGTGATTCAGAGCGTGTTTGCGTATCTTGCGACCTATCTCAACGCCTGGGTCGGGGCAAAAATCAGCAATGGTTTGAAATACGATCTTTTTAAAAAATTGATGAGATGCGAGGCGGCGTTTTTTGATGCGAATGTTTCCGGAACCATCCAGGCGCGATTTAATAACGACGTGGATGCAGCTTGCAGCGGTCTGCTGAATCATCTGAAAATGTTTTCCACGAGATTTTTTAATTCGGCCGCATTGATCGTTGCTCTGCTCGTAAT
>JAISCG010000061.1 GCA_031265715.1 Holosporaceae bacterium
GCATCGTCGGTGATTTTTTTCGATTTTAATCCGAAAATTGTTTCGGCATGTAAAATGTAATAATCAACCAGCGGAAAAATATCTTCGCGTCTTTCTTTTAAATCCGGAATATTCAGAGCTACAATATTTAATCGATAAAACAGTTCCTGATTGAATTTCGACGGATCCGTCAACACTTCGGTATCTTCACCGGAACTGCAAATTATTCTTACATCGGAGCGAACATTTCGATTTTTCAGCGAGTAGGCGCCGGTTTGCAGAAATTGCAACAGTTTCACCTGGCAGTCTTTGTGTAATTTTGTAACGTCTTCCAGAAAAACGGTGCCTGTGTCGGCTTTTTCAAGATATCCGTAAAATTTTTCCGTGCCGAATAATTCTGCTGTTAAATTTTCGCCGTTGTCGGAAAAACAATAGACATGAACAAACGGCGAGTCTTTGCGAGCGGATCTTTTGTGAATTTCGCGGGCGACGGTTTCTGTTCCCGTTCCGACTTTACCTCTGATAAAAACGCGACTGTTGCCGATCGCAATTTTATTTAGCAGAGCATCCATTGAAGATGCAAAAGCAGATTTTCCGACGGAAAAAATTTCAACATCGAACCTATTGATTTTTAAAGAAAAATTTTCCTTCCTCAACTTGTACGTTTCGAGAGCGTGTTTGCACGTTATCAGCAGTCTGTCGATGACAAAAGGTTTTTCGATAAAATCGAACGCACCTTTTTGTATGGCTTGGACGGCTGCGTTGACCGTTCCGTGTCCCGAAATTATTATCACCGGAACTTCAAAATGCAATTTTCGAATTTTTTCTATAATTTTCAGGCCGGCAGACTCGTCCTCTCCGATCCATAAATCCAGAAAAATCAAATCCGGCAGGGACGCTTTAATTAATGAAAGCGCCTCCGTTTCGTTTTTTGCCAGTTCCGTCTTATACCCTTCATCGGAAAGTACTCCGGCCATAAGAGATCTGACTTCGGCTTCATCATCAATAATCAGTATTGTTTCATTACTCATTTTCAACCTCTATGGAGAGCGGCAAAGATACGGTTACCAGCGCCCCGCCGTAAACACTTTCTCCGAATGATAACTCTCCTCCATGATCTTGTACTATTTTCTTCACAATTGCCAGTCCTAAACCGGTTCCTTTCGGCATTAATGTGAAATACGGCGTTGCAAGCGACTCAATCTTTTCTTTGGGAAATCCGTTTCCGTTATCTTCCACAAGAATTTTTACAACGGATGGTGATCGTTCCAAAGAAACAACGATTTTTTTATCATCTTTTGAAACGGTCGACAACGCGTTAATGGCATTTTGAATTAAATTAATAACGGCTTGGTGCAAAAGTCGCTCGTCAGCTTTTGTTTTATAAAAATTATCATCGCTGCTTTTAAAAATAAATTTCACGCTGCTCTCCGTGTTTTGCATCAGAAATACAGCCTGTTTGCAAATTTCCCGCAGATCACATTTTTTCTGTTTCGGTTCCGGCAATCTTGCAAACAGATTAAATTCGTCGATCAATCTTTTGATATCTCCGACCTGCCGAACAATCACGTCTGTCAACTCGGAAAAAATTTCCGCATCAACTGATATTTGCGGCAGATATTTGCGTCGGATGCGTTCCGCGGATAATTGAATCGGCGTGAGCGGATTTTTTATTTCGTGCGCAACGCGTCTGGCCACTTCCGACAGTGCAAACCTTCTTTGAGACATAACAACATCCGTGAGATCATTGAAAGTTATCACAAATTTATCTTCGTTCGGAAAAGTAAGATTTTCGATTTTTATGGAGAACAGCAATGTATTATTTCCTTTTTTAAATTGAATTTCTTTTTGGATCGGAAAAGTTTCGCTGTTTTTCAATAATTCGATTGTTTCCGGAAAAATGTTTTCGATATTTTCTCCGAGGATGATATTTTCTCCGAGAAGTTTTTCGGCGGCCGTATTCCATATATATATGTGATTATTGTCGACGCCGATCACTCCGGACGATACTCCGGCAAGAACGCTGCTCGTGAATTTCATTCTTTCGTCGAGTTTTTTGTTGATTTTTACGAGATCTTCCCGCTGATTGCTGACCCGGGAAACCATTTGATTGAACGTTCTGCACAAAAGTCGGATTTCTTCGTAGACGCCGTCTTCTTTTGCGCGCGCGCTTATGTTTCCGTTCATGATATCTTCGGATACGTCAATCAAATTACTTACCGGATTTACTATTCTCCAGGAGTAAACGATTGCGACGGTTATGGATGCAATCAGCAACAAAATTCCCACGACCAAAAACATAAGAATAAATGCGATTTCCAATAATCTTCGATTTTTTAGCAGCTGCAAATATTCGTCGTAGGCGATTCGCGCATTTTTGGCCCGGGATAATATGTCCGAGTCGATATTTTTTTCTATGACCAGATACATGTACGCATCGGAATTTTTAAAACTTGATATCGCAACTATACTTTTGCAATCATCCGACGGATCCATATTCAGGACAATCGCTTTTTTCTTTGAGTTTTGGATTTCTTTTATTTTTTTATAATCAATATTCAAAAAATGCAGCGCAACACTGTATTTTGAGTGAGCGATTATTCCGAGATTCGAATTCAGCAAAATTGCGGAATCGACTCTTTTTAATCCGCACAAATCATCCAGCAAAAAACCTATATTTTTTGAAAACCTATCGAGATTTTCTTCCGGATCGTCGGACATTCTCTCTACGTGATATTCCAAGGTTCTTGAAATGGCCACGCAGTCGCTCAAAACATTTCTTTTATGCTCTTCCAAATAGGATTCCGCAACATCCATTGATTTTCGCAACACCGCTTGATTTCGTTCGTTAAACCAGGATTCAATTCCGTTGTGAAAAAACAGCGCGGAAAAAATACACATCATCACGGAGGGAACTATGGAAAGCAACGAAAAAATCGAAATGAAACGGAGCGTCAATCGAGATCCTTTGCTTCGTCGATTCGTCCAGAGTTCCAAAAATTTGTTACTGCACAGCAGGAGCAAAATCAGTATAAATATTATGTCGAGGTAGAGTGTCGTAACAACTTCGGTTGAGCTGCGATTGTAAAAATCCGCATTTGAAAATAACAGGTAAGTTGTGAAACACGAGACCGTAGACAGTGCGAAAAACAGATACAAAAGATAATTTCGCACTTTCGGTTTTTTTAAAAAAACTACAACTCTTTTCAGAATGTTCGTACTCAGCGTATCCTCACAACTTTTTCTCAGCGCCGATATTTCTTGTGTTTACAAATGCATAGTACACAAAATAATCGTCGGTTACCGGCACCGTATTTTCAAACAGAATACATCCGTTATATAATTTTCGAAAGCGCGCGACTTCTTCGCCGTTTTTGCGGGACAAAAATACCGCGACTGCGTTTTCGTTCGACGGATACAAATCAAAAACCTGAAATAAACCGAGGCGGTTTGTGTCGTAGGATGACGGCGAATCTTTCAGATGAATGTGAAGAGCGGCGGTGGCTTTGTCCGTTTTCAAAATCTTCATTTTTTGATCGCCGAATTTTTTATTCCAATCTTCATCTACTTTTTTCGAGATTTCGCGAATGTTAAGCGCATAGGTCGGATCATTTATTATCGGCAGATGCGCAGCTTCCAACTTCAAAAATAATACTGCGGCAAAAAATATCGAAATTTTTTTTGTGAAACAGAACAATCGGTTAGTATCGATTTTTTTATTGAGGATCACCAAATAAGTTCCCAGAGTCATCATCATATTCGTTCCCCAGAAGCTTCCGATTCTCATTCCGGTGATCAGGGAAACCAAAAACAAAATGACATTCGGAACAATCGTGATGAAGATGATAAATTTTTCTTCCGGAGAATGATCGCTCTGCGGAAAAAAAATAAAGTCTTTGCGACATGCATAGGCGAGCGCCCAAAATGAAGTCGCAAAAAATATAAATTGCATTATTAAAAAATTGAATGCGTAAAATCGGTTCGGCGGACAATCGGCGGTCTTGGCCAGTGCGTATTTCAGTGTCACGCAATCGTTATCGATTATCCAAATAACGTGCCACGATATGCAGATCATAAAAACAACTGCGGCAATATAAAAATGCGGCATTTTGAAAAATTTTCGACATTCTTTATTTTGCAGCAAAAACAATCCCATACATCCGATATACAGAAGCGCGAAATATTTTCCGATAAAAGCCAGAGCGGAAAAAATTCCGAGAAAAACGGCGTCCGTTTTTTTCTCGAATTTTAGTATGCGCAGAAAAAAATAAAACATCGCCGGAAATAACGACATTAATATAGTGCTTGCGTTAAATTTTTCGTTTCCGAAAACCGCGCACACGGAAGTCATAAAAATTAATACGGAGGCGTAGGACTCTTCTTTATTCAGCATCAATCTTGACGTCTTATATATAAAGTAAAATCCGAGCAACAGATTCAGCTGCGTCAGAATATACAAAGACTCCGGCCACGAGCCGAAAAGTTTATAGAAAAAATACGAAATCCAGGCGAACAGCGGCGGATGCTTTTCGTAACCGAGCTGAAGTTCCTTTCCCCAGTACAAATTTTCTATCATGTCGTGGGGAATAATGTTGCGCGTAAGCATCGGAATCAGCGAAAACACCGCAAGGTACACCGCGATTAACCGATTTTCCCTTGAAAAGCGAGAATTCATTTAAATGTTTGAATTTCTGCTCAGGGCAGTTTTCACTCTGAGCTTCGCCT
Organism: Holosporaceae bacterium; assembly: GCA_031265715.1. Taxonomy (GTDB): domain Bacteria; phylum Pseudomonadota; class Alphaproteobacteria; order UBA3830; family UBA3830; genus JAIRMQ01. The sequence goes on from JAISCG010000061.1 coordinate 4,705, forward strand.
GTTTTTCGCTGATCAATCGGACAATCTCTTCGTCCATATTGATTTCTTTCAGATTATTTTGATCAATTTTTTCGATTGATTCCAAAATTTTATTTTGGTTAAAAGTCATTTTCACGATAAACGTATAAAACGGTTTTATGTTTTTCATTCTGTCTTCCTCGACTTTCAGTCCGACATAAATCCAGGAATAATTATCGCGATGCAACGACGGAGTTCCGCACTTTGTCAGAACGTCGTCCATCGTTGTTTTTCCGATAACAAAACTTTTGAAACTTTCCTCGACGGTTACATTCCCGCGAGAATCAATGGTTGGTTGACACGCCGTAACCGCCAAACACAATCCGCAAATCAACAGACAATTTTTCATTTCTTTTACATCCGCAAAACACATCACGAATTTAACGATTGAAAAAGAAAATATCAACCTTTAAAAAATCGGAAGCGGAGTTAGCTTTTAGTCGAGAGTGATTTTGTGGCAATTCTATCAAAAATAACGGCCATTGCTCCGTTTCCGGCTACGTTGCAGGCGGTTACAAACGAATCGAACAAGATGTAGATAGCGGTGATCAGCCCCAGCATGTCCGCATTAAAGTTGAGATAATTTTGCAATATCGGAATCATGACCAATATTCCTCCGCCCGGAACCGCTGCCACGGCAAACTTCGCCAGAACGAAATAAAATGCAAATAAAAGATAGGTTGAAAACGACGGAGCCTCAATTCCCAGCGACGCCATTATCGCGAGTGCGGTCATGGGGATAAAAAAGCAGTCTCCGACGAGATGAATGTTAACCGTTGTCGGAATTATAATCGCGGCGTTATCTTTATCGCGGGAATTATCCTCCGCCGCTTTTATGGACAACGGCAATGCCGCCGAGCTCGACATGGATCCGAATCCGGCTATCACGGCGGGCGCGATATTTTTTATATACCTCATAAATTCGCGAAAATTAAACGATGACAGCAGCGAAAGTTGCAACAACACAATACCGTAGGCCGATACTATAAACGCAAGTAAAATCGGCAAATAATCGGAGCATATCGACGAAAGCATTCCGTCATGCTGCAATTTGAGCGTTGTTCCGAGAATAAAAAGCGGCATTATCGGAGTTAATATCCTGAAAAAATACGACTGAAATCGGGAAAACAGTGCGCTCACTTTTGTCGAGCACTCGTTTTTTAGAAAACTGCTTGCAAAACCAAATAAAAATCCCGACAGGAGCGCAATGTCATTTGATATCAATTTCGGCAAATTCAGCTGAAACATCGGGATCAGCTCGGCGATTTCTCTGTTCATTTTTACGATGCTGTTTCCGATTATTCCGAAATTAATAAAGAGTGAGCCGAACAGGTAGGAAAGCATGGTGTTGATGAAATTTGAGCAACATATCAGCGGAACAATCAATATTATGAATTTCAGCGTTCCTTTTCCGAATTTACTTGCGGAATTATAAATCAGCGAAAAAATCAGAAACGGAAGAGAAAATATCAGACAATCCTTAATTATCAGGCTCAGGGTGTAAAAACCGGATTTTAATTCATAGGACATAAAATCGCCGCAGAAAACGGCAAAAATAAGCACACCGACAAATACAGCGGGCATGGCAAAATGTTTCAGGTCAAAAATACGCACAAAAAACTCCGTAAATTACATAAATCATTCAAAAAAAAACAATGCGTTACTATACATTGCCGCGTCGAAGCGATCAAGAAAAGCTTTGAAAGCAGTTATTGCCCCTGATTGTTCAGCACTTTCAGGAATTTCTCCCCGATGTACTCAACGTCGTCGTCTGAAAGATCGTAGTAAAGCGGCAGCGACACGGTTTGTGCGTAGTATTTTTCCGCTGTCGGATATTCCCCTTTTTTAAAATTCAGATTTTGGTAATAGGGATGCAGATGCACCGGAATATATTGCACCGCTGGGTGAATTCCGGCGTCGCACAGATCATTAAAAAACTTCTTCTTATCAATTCCCAATTTTTCGAAATCTATCAGCAGGGGGCAGATATGCCAGCAGGCATTCGAAAACTTTTTTTCCGTCAGAAAGGATATTCTGTCGTCGCCGGCGAATATTTCCTTGTATTTTTCGACGATATACCGGCGTTTTTGCTTAAATTGTTCTATTCTTTTCAGCTGAGATATGCCCAGCGCGGCCTGCATTTCCGTCATGCGATAGTTGTATCCGAGTTCCTGCATTTCGTAATACCACTTCCCGTCGCTTTCGTTGACGAATTCGGCGGGATTTCTGTTCATTCCGTGGGAACGCAGTCTTTTCAACCTTTGAGCAAGTTCTCTGTCGTTGGTTGTTATCGCTCCCCCCTCCCCGGTGGTGATATTTTTCACGGGATGAAACGAAAAAACGGCGGCGTCGGAATATTTGCATGACCCGACCTTCGCGTCTTCGTAATCCGACCCGAGCGCGTGGGCAGCGTCTTCGATGACGCAGATACCTTTTTCCCGCAGTTCGGAAAACGCTTTCACGTCGCAGGACTGTCCCGCAAAATGAATCGGGATCACGGCCTTGGTCATCGGAGTGACTTTTTTCCTGATTTCATCGATACTTATATTCCCCGTTTCGATGTCTGCGTCGGCAAAATTCACGGAGGCGTTAACATACCTGACGCAATTTGCCGAGGCCAAAAAAGTGACAGGACAGGTGATGACCTCGTCCTTTTCCGATAAATTCAGCGCGTGCATCATCAGGTGCAGAGCGGCGGTGGCGCTTGAAAGTGCAACACAATATCCGGCTCCGGTGTATTCGCAAATTTTCTCTTCGAATTCTTCGATTTTGGGACCGTTGTTTAAAAAATCAGATTTCAGCACTTCAACGACGGCGTCGATATCTTCCTGCGAAATACTCTGCCTTCCGTAGCCGTAAATTTTCACTTTGCGCTCCCTAATTTTCTTCGGGTTCATAGTAAACATTTTAGGTGGAAAAGTTAAATTTTTTTTTATAGTATTTCTGATGATTTCAGTGATCACCAAGGAGGTATTTGTGGCGTGTCTTTATTTTTATTACTCTGCGATGAATGCCGGAAAAACCACATCTCTGTTGCAGACGAATCACAATTACAGAGAAAAAGGCATGGATACTTTGATTTTTACCTACGCATTGGACACACGATACGGTCCCGGAGTAATCACGTCCCGCATCGGACTTCAGAAACAGGCGATCACCTATGACGGCAGTTTTGATTTTTTTTGCTACGTAAAGGGGGCCAGAAGCGTGGCCTGCGTTCTGGTGGACGAAGCGCAATTTCTCACGAAAAAACAGGTGGATCAGCTGGCCGCCGTGGTCGACAAATTCGATATTCCGGTTTTAACCTACGGACTGAGAACGGATTTTCTCGGAAACAGTTTTGAGGGCAGTCAGAGATTGTTGGCCGTCGCGGATGTTTTAACTGAACTGAAAACAATCTGTCACTGCGGGAAAAAAGCAACAATGAATATGCGCATAGATAAACTCGGAAATAAAATCACCAATGGAGAACAGATAGAGATAGGCGGAAATGAACGGTATGTTTCGGTCTGTCGAAGACACTTTAACAATCCTCGAAAATGAAATTATTCTCCGGGGATATATTTTCTAAAAAGTCCTCGAAATAATTTGGTTTTGCAAGAGACCTGTTATCAAAATTACAAAAAAATCTGCACACTGCGTTTTTAAAGCTTTTCTTACCACTGATTCGATAGAATGTCCCAGAAAAACCATATTCGGAGAAACGCGGTGAACTGTTCTGCAATTAAAAGCATCGGCGAAATATTATTCGGCAGAGGTTTACTGACCGACGAACAGATTCTTCTCATTTTGAAAAATCAAAAAAAGACAAATTTATTGTTTGGGCAATCGGCGGTAACTCTCGGATTTATAAAGGAAAATGATCTTCTGAAAATCTTGTCCGAATTGTATCTGATTGAAATCGTCAGCTTGGAATTTTTGTACATAGATAAAGAAACGTTAACGTCGATTCCCTGCGACATTGCAACGCAATGTTTGGCCGTTCCTTTTTCGGTTGATGGGGAATGCGCGAAAATTGCAATTGCCGATCCCGGAGATTTGTGCGCGATCGACACCGTGCATTCATATTTTAAAAATAAAAAAGTTGAATTTTTTATTGCAAAAGAAACCGAAATTTTGAGATTTTTGGAAACGGCAAAATGCAGCGCCGAGCACATTGATAAAGATCCGTTGCTTCTGCTGAATAAAATAATTTTTGAAGCCGTCGAATCGAAGGCAAGCGACATTCATTTCGAGCCGTCGGAAAATCTGGTTCGCGTGCGAATAAGAACAGACGGCGTTTTACATGTTTTAAAAAATATCGACCTGGATTCCTGGGGACGCATCAAATCCAAATTGAAACTGATTTCCAATTTAAACATAACGGAAAATCGTCGCCCTCAGAGCGGACATACACGAATTCATCTGGCGGGAAAAACCATCGATCTGAGAATTTCTAC
>JAISCG010000002.1 GCA_031265715.1 Holosporaceae bacterium
TAATTTCATATTTTGGAGTTATTTTTACCTTCGACCGATATTATACTTAACTGACATCAATAATGCAATTCATCCCTCCGCTTTGTAGAAGCGGGGGAATTCTTGCTTGTTTCGTTAAAGAGGCTTTGGAGCGCTATATTGAAGACAAAGCTGACTATATTTTAGCCGCCCAATCCATGAAAAAAACGCAAACAACTTTTTCTCTTGAGGAAGTTCTGCAAGAGTTTAGAAATGAGCTATAAAATTGAAATATCAGATACAGCACTGAAAGATCTAAAAAGACTTGACTCCACAGGTCGCATAAAAATTCTAAAGTACATAGAGGGTGTATTATCGGTGATAAAAGATCCTCGTCTGACGGGAAAAGCGTTGACAGGAAATCCGGGGGAGTTCTGGAGATACAGGATCGGCGATTTCAGAATCATATGCAAAATATACGATGAGAAATTAACTGTTCTCGTTGTAAAAATTGCCCATAGAAAAAATGTCTACCAATAAAAAAACACCAGACATTTTCGCCTAAATCTTCACGATATTTTCGTTCCCGCAAATTTTAGCGAAATAAGAGTCTTTAAATTCCGGCGATAGGGTTTGATGAAATATTGTTTTTAGAGATTCTTCTTGTAAAAATTCTGCCGAGCAAATGATGGAGCTTTCCGGGCGTGTTTTTATTTTAGTTCCGTCGATAATGCTGTTTCCGGTGGCCCTAAATACCTTCACGGAAGAAAACAGACACAAAACATCTTTTGGACAATGCAAATCAACAATCAGACCGGATAATTTTTCAGAACCGGCGTTATTGAAATCGGATAAAAAGAGTGTGCCATTATCGGAATCATTAACATATTCTCTGATGGAAATTTCACTTTGTGTGTTTTTATTCGGTTTTAAGAAATATAAGTACATACACAGTTTTTCTCTGATATTAGAGTATTTTTCGAAATTTGAATCGGAACTCAGATTAAGTATTTCTTCTAAATCAGAAGCAACATCTCTAAGCGATTTGAAAATTATTGTATTCAAAAGATCAGCCGTCGAAGCATACGTAATATCATTTATATTAGAGAACATTTTAAACAAGTATTGTTTTGTTATTTCAGCTTCGTTGCCTGTAAAGCCGATTAATTTTATAATGTTTTTTATCAGTTCCGGGAAATTATTTTGGTATTCAGCCGGTATATTCCAATTGCAACCATTTTCATGCTGATGATTGAGTAAAATATCGGAATTATTTTTAAAACATGCATCGTATAAATTAGAACTGTCTTCAAATACAATGATTTTTATGTTTTTTGTTCTCGCCATTTGCAAAAAATCGGAGATTTTGGATAAATCTTTATCGAAAAAATAAATGGGGCGGGAAATTACTCCTGTGCTTAGAGGTATCCCGTAAAACGGCAAATCATTATCCGTATATCGAGCAGAAGCTAAATAATCGTTGATTGATATTATCGTATCGAGCGTTTGTTTTTGCTCTGCTTTCTTACAAAATAAAAAGTCATTGATTTTATCTGTTACTCCTTTTTGAGCTTCGTGCAACTTAAACTCGGTTTTAGTCACTATATTTATACCCGAGAATTTGATAAAAGCTTCTCCGATTTTCAGATTCATAATTTCGCTATACGGTACTGTCAGTTTGGTTTCTGTTTTCTGCGTTATATTAACGCCGTCCCGCATGGTATTTGCACCGTAGGAGATTGCCTCCGATGCGGATACTTCCTCCTTCTCTCCTAAAAACCCGCTCATATATTTAGCCGTATCCGGTTCCGGTATTCCCATGACGATTTTTGTGCCGCAAAGGCCCGTTATCGTTTTGGACAATTCCCGACCGTAAATTGTGTTTAACTGAGATACCATCTGCGTGCCCACAACGAAACATCCTCCGTACTTTCTTATTTCCGCCAATGACGTCTCTATTTTCGGTAATCTTCCAAGATTGTGCAGCTCATCGATGAAAAACCAGGTACGTTTTGAAGAATGATGCGTGTGTAGCAACGATTCTGTCGCAATCGATAGCCAGGAGGTAATTAAAGGTATCAACGATGCTCTTTCTACCGGTTTGCACGATAGAAACAAAATACTGTTTTTATCGGAGGCAATCCAATCTTTGATACTAAAGTTATCGGCGTCTGCTTCTCCAAGGACGTCGAAAACAGAAATTGCGTTGATAAGAGTAGTACGAACAGATATCGCCATTTTATCGGCTCGCTTGTCCATCAGGCTCTGTCCGTAAGTTCCTTCAAGATATTTTTCTATTTCTTCCAGGGGTATTTTTAGCAATATGTCCAGAAACGCAGCGGTAGTTTTCTTTTCTTTAACGGCTTTTTTGGCAGTCTCAATAAATACAACTCTTGCGGCTTTATCCCAAAAATCATGATGGGAATCCTTGCTCTCTATGAGACATTCGGCAACGTTCCTGATGAGAACATCTTCTAAAGCAGCCGCATCTTCCTTCGAGGAACATTCGCCCAGGAAACTCCAGAGAACGTGATGCTTACTAAAAGGATTAAGAATAATATCTCTATCTTCACGATAATATCTGTCGATAAAGGTTCCCACGGTATCAACGATAACGGTCTTTTCATTCTTTGCCGTTATTTGATCCAATAATTCTATCATTATGTTCGTCTTACCGGATCCTGTGGTGCCGGTGATAATAGTGTGTCGTGATTCGGTCCCTTTGGGATATGGAATACTCGCTAATGTGATATCGCTTTTTTCTTTGATGTATTTTTTAATTTTAGTGCCGACCACATAATCATGACCCGAGAGCAGCTCTTTGCTATCGCTAAGAGATTTGCCAAAGAATTTGTTTATAAATATCATAATGACCATGGAAGCAATGCCGATGCATAGGGCGAGCTTTAATCCGAACCACAGCGAGGTCTCAAACTGAGCTTTTATAACGGCAAAACTTTTGTCCGATGCTATGGTGTAATCTGAAATCTCTCGCCAATTTCCGCTTCTGAACCAAAAATAGGAGGAGCTGAAAAGGGAAGACGGCAGCGTTGTCATACCGTTTCTATAGACGGCTTTTGCAATGCACAGATAATTCCAGATATCGTTTATCTGCCACTTAAACAGGAGATAGCAGACGAAACTCAACAAAAAGCCGGCTCTCCCTATAATCCGGACGATGTTCCAGTTTTGCTTCATCATGCGAACGCGATGCGCCAAAACCTGTCCGCCTACCGTCGTATGATCCGAATATTTACTCATGGTCGTGACGCTCAACTCGATTATTGTTTTTCATTTATTCCCTATCCGTCACAGGTCTCCTGCTATAAACTCGGTATAGCCTTCGTAGTAATAACTTGCGTCTATACCTTTCATAAATATTTCTCGTTCGTTTATCCGGTTTGTCAGGGCGTCTTTGAGAAGTTGCTTTATCTCAACGTCTTTTACGGGACTGCGTTCCATAGCTAAAAGATAGCCCTCTTTATCAATTTTGCTCCAATCAACAACCTTCCTCAGTTCTTTCTTGAAAATCAGATCCAGCCAAATCCTTGTTGCGCGGCCGTTACCTTCACGAAACGGATGAGCAATATTCATTTCCACATACTTTTCTATAATTTCGTCGAAGGTGCTTTGCGGCATCTTGTCGATGTAATCTAGTGACTGTTTCAAGTACATCAGGGGAGCAAAGCGGAAATTACCCTTCGCCATATTCACATCACGCATTTCTCCGGCAAAATGATAGATTTCGTCAAACAAAATTCTGTGAATTTTAGAAAGACCGGAGAAAGTACCTGCTTCCGCTTTGTCGATCTCTCCGCTATCGAAAAGCTCCTTCGCCTTTTGTTTGCTGATTCTTTCCTCTGCTCTGCTCAATTCCGCTTGATTTTTAATGTTTAATTTGTTCTTCAAAGCCATTTTTGTCTCCTGCTCACTGCTTATTTTTTAATCATCACCGCTAACCGCCTCTTAATCAAATGCTAGGACCTGCTTTTTCACAGACTTACTCACAATTTCTGTGGATATTAATAATTGCTCTGTGCATACCTTCTTGTTCATATTTTTTACCCTTTTTAATTAAATCTTGAATCTTATTCAAACTATTACTCAGATCTTTCTTCGAATCGTCTGTCATTGATTGACAACCTTTTCCGATTTTCTTCTCTTGGCGCAGTTGCTCCACTACGGATTTTAGCTTTCTTGCAAAGTTGATTAATTGCTCCTCTTTCATTTGATCTGAAAAACTGATTCTTATGGTGCAGCTCGGCAGTTTGTTCTCGGGATCTATTGCGCTAATCACGTTAGATTTATCCTGTCCCAGACACGAGCATCCGGCCGAAAACGAATACTTCTCCATGCGTTCCTGAAGATCTTTGAGCAAAACTCCATCTATGGAAACAGATACTATATGGGACGGAGTTGAGGAATTGATGTGTATCTTTTCTATCTTAAGCAGCTCTGCGACAAATGATCCAAAGTTAGCTTTTATTTTGGCACGGTCGATCTTAAAACTCTTTACTGCTCCGGCAAAGGCACATATCAGAGGAGTAGGTTTTGTCCCGGGAAACAGGACATCTCCCGAACCAAATATTATCGGCTGAAGTTTTTCGGTATCTCTCACATATAATGCGCCGATTCCTTTGGGCGATCCTATCTTATGACCCGACATCGTAAGCAGATCAATGTTCGTCCTTTCCACGTCGATATCGTACTTGCAAAACGATTGCGCCGCATCCGTGTGAAACAATACGCCTCGCTCTTTCGCTATTCTGCCGATTGCCTCCATATTTTGCAGAGTTCCGATCTCGCTGTTGAACATCTGAATCGATATCAACTTGGTATCGTTTCGAATACATTCGCGAAGCTGATTCAAATCAATGTTTCCGTACTGATCCACGTCGAGGTAAGTGACTTTGTAACCCAGTGTTTCGAGGTGTTTAAAAACATTGAGAACGCTTTTATGCTCTATCTTTGAAGTAATCAAGCGGCATTTTGGATTTTTATACGCAACTCCGAGAATCGCGATATTGTTCGCAACGGTAGATCCCGATGTGAAGTGAATCTGATTCGGAGCAGCTCCGATTTTATCCGCAATTACTTTTGCAGCACGCTCTTCCAGCTTCCTCAAATGCTTCGCATGGGCATTGATTCCCGATGAGTTACCGATCAATTCGCTCGTCTTCAAAAACTCCCCAAGCGACGCGTTGCCGACCTTCCATGACGCAGCATAATCAAGATAAGCAGATTCGCTTTCTTTTTGAGATGCAGAATCCGAAAAACAAAAGAATAAAAATAAGGGGAGAACTATTAACTTGCTCAATCTGTCATCCTCTGTCGATTTGTTCTCTATTCAATTGCGCTTCTATCTCTTCTACTGAAGGTAACGCAGTTTTTAAATTTTCAGGAATTGCTTTGGAAAGTTTATATTCAGATACGCCTATCGGCTTATTAATATCTTTCAGCGCATATTCAGCTTTTATATTATCTTTACCTTTGCAAAGAATTAAACCTATTGTAGGATTATCCGATCGATCTTTTATCAAATCATCTACTGCTGAAAGATAAAAGTTTAATTTACCCACATATTCAGGCTTAAAATCAGTAGCCTTTAATTCTATTACTACGTAACAATGAAGTTTTGTATGATAAAATAATAAATCCAAATAATAAGCTGTTTCGGAAACCACAAGCTTGTATTGTCTTCCCAAAAAGGCAAATCCGACTCCTAATTCTACAAGAAACTTTTCTACATGAATTATAAGAGATTTTTCAATTTCTCTTTCATGAGCTTCATCATGAATTCCCAAAAAATCAAAGCAATATGGATCATGGAGCGATTGAACCGCCATATCTGAAATACTTACCGGCAATTTGCTTTTAAAATTAGTAACTGCCTTTCCAACCCGTTCGTGTAACCTATTTTCTATTTGTATTTTTAAAGTTTCACGAGACCAGTTATTTTCTTTTGATTTCGCAATATAAAATAATCTGATTTTAGAATCGTCTACCGCCGTTAATATCCTAATCAGATGAGACCACGGCAATTGGTCAACAGCCTGTTGACTAATTTCATCCGATGAAAAACTTTCTGCTAATAATCTCATATACTTTAAATTAGTGATCCCAAATCCTTTCATGTACGGAAAAGAACTTTTCAAATCCAGGCTCAATTGGTCTATTACTTTACCTCCCCAGCCTTTTTCTTTTTGAAGACGAATGATTTCAGAGCCTATGTGATGATATAATAAAATAAGCTGCTGATTTACCTGTAATACAGCCTTTTGTTGAGATCTCCTGACCTTTTCCCTAAGATCGCTCAAAAATTTCGCATATTCATTGGATTTTATAATTTCGATTTCTAACACAATAACTTCCTTCAATAATTGATTCGCCGCAGCTACATCTGATTTTTTCTGTTTAATACGGTAATTACGATATATTTCACCACATCCATTTCGGACGGCTTACTTTCGGCAATCAAAATTGTCAATGCAAACAAAGCGTTATTATCTATAATTGTGCTTCCGTCCTCATTTCTTAATAAATTATTTCTCTCCAAAAAATACAGAAATGCAGATGCCGCTATTCTTTTATTCCCGTCTATAAACGAATGATTTTTCACTATGAGATACAAAAGCATCGCCGCTTTTTCTTCCAAAGTTTCGTAGCAATCTGCTCCGCCAAAACTTTGATATATTTGTCTCACCGAACTTTCAAAGCTGTTATCTTTCGGAACTCCGAATACATCGCTTGAAAAAGATGATTTCACGGATTCGATCATTTTTAGAAATTCTTCCGGTTCTATGGTACAAGCGCCGATTTTGCTTTTTCCGATTTTATCCAAACGCTCGTGATCATAGTCATCGAGCATCTCCAGTCCGGAGGAAAACTCCTTTAAAAAACCGGTTAATTGTTTAGCTTGGGTGAAATTTTCAATTTGATTGCTGATGCCTCTTTCTATCAAATCTATTGCAGTTTTCAATGTTTCTAATTGCCGTTCTTTTTCTTTTAAACGCTGTTCATTTATTACATATCCGCTGACTAAATATTCTTTCAAAGTGCGTGTGGCCCACTTCCTGAATTGCGTCGCAACTTTGGACTTAACTCTGTACCCGACAGAAATAATCATATCCAGGTTGTAGTGTTTTACATTATAGCTTTTTCCGTCGGAAGCAGTTGTTCGGAAATTCCGAACAACTGATTTTTCATCTAACTCATCTTCTTTAAAAACGTTAGAAATATGCTCATTTATGTTGGCTTTACTCGATTGGAAAAGCTCTACCATCATTTGCTGAGTCAACCAAATAGTTTCATCTTCAATTTTCGCATTTATCCGAATTTCGCCGTCTTCGCTTTGATAAATTGCTATGTTGCTTAGGGGACTTCCCTCTTTCTCGATTTTTGTCATATCTTTTTCCATTATAATAACCTCACATTTAAAATTCATTCACCTAAGTACAGCTATGAAAGTAACTCCTTAGAATCATTCATTTTTCACCTCCGATACTTGCTCAATTATACAAAAAAATTCTGATATTTTAAATAATTATTCCTTATCATCTGATAACGGATTCAACGTTTTCCAACCGTGTTTCGTAGCACTCACGGCAGCGCCGTCCTTGCTTCTTTTCTCTTCTTTTTGACGAATTATATGCTGTTTATTTGTGATCTCTTCTCCTTTTCCGGCGATAACAACATCTCCCTCTTGGATTTTACCTCTGACAATATCCTGTATTACTTCCTTTCGGGAAGACAGATCCTCTCCTTTAGCATTCATCTTTTGGTTGTGCTCGGCAATCCTGTTCTGAACTTGTTGCTTCGATTCTGAAAATTCATTCCTAAACTCATTTTGAGCGGATTTGCCGTTATAATTGCCCCAATCCGGCTGCTTCATGCTCGACGACGCAGGTCTCATCCTTACGCTTTCCCTGCTCTTTGCTTCATTAAACCATTCTCTTGCGGTTTCTTTATCTGCGGCATTATGAGAGGCCATCATTTTAGACGCCTCCTGCTTCGTGTATCCTCCTTCCTTCGTCGCTATCTCAAGCGCATGATCCATTAGATTATTCCTCTCGGAAAACGTTAAACTGCTTGCTCTATGATAGCTTTCCTGATAATTCCTCGCCATGCGTTCGTTGTATGCCCTATCTTGGCTATATTGATTCATTTTCGAGAGCGTATTCACATGATCTTTAGCCAACTGCGTTACTTCGTCGTTCCTGTTGGAAGCGGCTACATCCTGCATGTGGGAATCAAACCTGCGCTGCGTTTCTGCAATATCCTGAGAAGTAGACGCTTGACCGGAATCTCCATGGTTTACAGCGTTGCCGGATTCCACTCCGCTGCTGATTCCTCCACCTATATTTGCGCCAAACGACAGATTTCCCGCCGCTTTTGTCTGATCGGTATAGCTATGTCCGTTGTAATGTTGATCCAGTACTTTCGCGTTCTGAGCTATCTGCTGCGCTTTATCCGCTCCCATGTTGTAGCGATGAGAAATATCCTGCACAGACATATCGCTAAAACTGTGCGCCAGTCTGGCCGATTCGTTATGGGAAACGCTTTCGCTTTGAGAATATTTTGTCGCGGCGTCGTAGGCTCTCTGCATTGAATCGTCGTGCCCTTTACGAAACTCTTCCGCATCGGTTTGCGCCATTGAAAAATCCATAGATCCGCTGCTTACAGCATGATTAATAGTGGAAAATCCGCCGGCATCGTTTCTAATTTGCACGCCTCCCGTATCTAATGTATGTCCTCCCGCCGAGAGAGAACTGGAAAAATTTCTCTGCAATTGAGACATGTTATCCGACTGTCGGTTCCTCATGCTCACATTACCAAACGAGAAATTCCCCGACGACGCCTCCGCTGCGGCAGACCCGGCCGCCTGCACCGATGTTCCCGTCATTTGACCGGCAAGATGTACAAAAGTTCCGACTCCTTTTACTATCGCTATGCAGATAAACGGTATGCTCACGGATAAATACCCCGCCAGCAGTTTCATCTCGCCGTTGGCTTCGGATACTCCCATGTAATTGGCTATGGTCAATCCTCCGGCAGTGCCTATTTCGCTTAAAGTAGAGGCTCTGGCGGCAATGTTCATGATGTAATTCAGAATTGCATACATGGGAGGCCATGCCTGTAGCCAAATCAATATCGCTATCCAATTCATAAGAAATTTATATCCGTTTGGTATCATGCAGAGGGGTATTACGAATATAAAACACGCGTAGGCGAGAGCTTCTATCACCGCTTTCATCAGAGGAAGCAGTTTTGCTGCCAGGCGACCTATCGTATCAAACGTGTTGTTCTGCTGCTGCAAAGCTCTGGTTTCCGCATAGGTAATCGCATTTCCCGTTAATTTAGAGTTCTCGGAGGCGGCATCTCCCATGGCGTTGATTACAAGCGCTTGTTTTAGAGTTTCTTCCGCGTCCGCCGCCATATCCCCCAGATAGCCGGTTACGTTTAGAAGATTTGTTTTGATTTCCGCCTTCAGAGCATTTTCCAGCTGCTCATTCATAATTAATTTCGGAGAATTGCTGCCGGAATTACCGACAAATCTTCCGGTGAAGAATTTTCTCCCGAGAACGGAAAACGATCGATCCAATTCAGCCGCCCATGCCTGATTAAACTTTTGCACAGCGCCCTCGCAGGTAACATAGGTTGCTCTTCCTGTTCCGCTAATCGGTATCCAAAATATTCCCCTGTTTTTAGACGGATTGCCGGTTATCAGCCCCCACAAATCATTCGTATTCTTCAGATCTTCAAAGCTGTACTTCCGGTTTAGCATGATATCGTACTTCACGCACTGGCCTACAAAATTTCTAAAATTCTCTTTGAAGTTGCTATCGGTAATTCTGAAAGTTTTAGCTTTTTCCAGAATATCAGAGCCGAACATCATCCCCGTCTTCTGATACTTCATATCGTCCGGAGTGGAAAAATTTTGCTCCACAGCCTCGGTAACAGCTTTCCCCAATTTACTGATTTGAGATGCAAATGTCGCTAATCCATAGGGAACATGGTCTATTTTGTAGGAGTATCCGGTAATAGTATCTTTGACCCAAACTGCGCTGTCGGGAAGAAACAGCATATTCGTAATCAGAAGAACGGGAATTCCCCAGGTTTTAAATATCTGCTCCGGACTGCCGTACAAAATCATGTAATACACGATGAATATTCCGGCAAAGCCTCCGATACGCAGCATCGCCTGCAATGTCCCGCTGCCGCCGTTTAAACACATCGCAACTGCTTTCAGCACTTCGTATACAATCTCTCCCCCTCCTATCGTGTATATGTCCATTTCACCGCTCACTATCCGTTGTCATCATAATGTCCCCACAGTGACAGTATTTTCACGGTCATTTTGTCCTTAAATACTTGATATACAAGACGGTGTTTTATGTTAATGCGCCGACTGTATACATTTTCAAATCCCATCAGTTTTTCAAAGTACGGAGGCGTAGCGTACGGATTTTGAGCAAGAATATCCAGCAATCTTTGTGTCTTTTCCTTCAAGCCGGCCTGTTTTAGTTTTAAAGAATCGGACAACATCCTTTTGCTGTATTTTATTGCCCACTTTACCATGGCAATTCATCCTCACACTCAGATAAAGGTGTCTCGATTCCCTCCAGTATATCGTCTCTGGTCTTAGGGTTAGACATTAGATATATGGTCTCCTGTATAGATCCCCATTCTTCTTCTGATATGAGTACACAATTTCCCGCCTTCGACGTTATAAGCATCGGATCTCCAACCGAAATATCTGCTAACAAATTGAAAAAATTCTGCCTTGCGTTAGATGCATTAATCGACTTCATGATATCCTCCTATTGCTACATCAATAGGAATTGTACAATATTTCGTACAATTATACAAGCCCTTTTTCATCGCTCTTCTTTCCCTTTCTGCAGTGCTTCAAAAGTGTTCTCCAGCTTTCTTTCATAGGTTTTGGTCGTTTCGATCATGATAAGCATCTGATTCATTTGCTCATAGGCGATCTTTCGTTTGATATAGATGCTTGCTTTCGCTTTTTGCAATTGGGCGATGAATTTGTTGACCTCCTCATCCGAAACCTGCGCGTTTCTGAGGTTTGCCGTTTCCTCCAGCATTACGTCTAAAATCTCTGTGATGTACTGATGAATGAGGTCAACACAAATGATATCCGTAAAGTCTTTAAGGTCGTATTCCTTCCTTCTGTAAGTAGCCAACACGTTAACCATCTTATAAACAGGCAATCTTACTTTATCTATAAACGCTATTTCCTTCTGATCCAACTCTTCATCGTTGATCGCTTTCCTTGTAATATCTCCTAATATTTTTCGGACTCTGTTTCCGAATCCTCCCGATGCTATGTTGTAATTCTTTACCTGCACTCGGAGACATTTTCCCGTTTCATCGCATCCGTATCCGGAAACTGTCCCCCCTTCAAACAGAGCCTTTATCAAATCATCGTTATCTGCCTTACTCGGATATGCGCTTACTTTTCGGCTTTCTCCTTCTTTATGAGCGACAATGGTACCGGAAATTGTCATACACAGGTGCGCCAATTCCTGATCCGAAATCAGAAAGCTGTTCCGCTTGATTACCTCCCACGCCACATTAAACTCCTCCGCCAGAATGTTTTTATATTCTTCCGTAAGTCCTTTTTTCGCCATAACGCTCGGGCGCTCCGAACCGCTACCGCAACCTTGTCTCGCCGCAGCCCAATCTTTAAACATTCCTCCGCCGCTTCCCATGGAGGTGCATATGTGTCTGCCGGTAAGATCAGATTTCGGCCATACTCCCCCCAGCAAGGTTGCCGCTGTTTCACAGGAATTAATGTTTGCCTGATTGATTTTCGATGCCATATCCTGTAACTCCGCCATTACCGATTGCACAGCCGGAGCAAATGTTTTCATAGCCAACATAAACCCGTAACTGACTGCGCCGGATCCTATGCTCTTGAGCGCATTCACCAATTCCGCGCTGCTCACAAACGAAAATCCTCCCGTAAACATATCTATGCCTCCGCAGCCGGCCTTAAAATTCGGTAACTGCAACGTCGCCGGCTGAAAGTTTCTTACTCTGTTTCTCAGGCTTAACCCGCCTCCGCTGTAATATCCCGCAGATTGATCGTGATGTACTCCCGGAGATGTAGCGTTTGTTGTCGTTCCCATCTTATGAAAAAAACTCTCCAGGTCAGAACCTATACCGCAGTAAGATCCTTGGAATAACAGCAGAGAAATAAATAAAAGTCTTTTACTCATGCCTCCTCCCCGTTTGACTCCGGCATCTCGCCGATAATTGCAATGATTCGCTCTTCCATTTCCTGAATCGATATCATTCCGATTGCTATCGGAATTACGTGTCCCGTTTTCGGATTAACGGCAAACACGGACGGATATGTACTTACTCCCCAGGTTTCCGCCAGACCGTTATCCCGAACATTTCTTTTGAATAACCTGTGTTTCTCTCCCAACTCACTGATGGCCAACACTTCCCAATCATATTTTTCGCTGAATCCCTTAACCGCGGAACCGAATGCATCACAATACGGACAATCGTTTCTGAAAAAAAAGAACAAGCCGTATTCCTTCGATAATTTGCGGATTTTATCTTCGATATGCTTTCTCTGTTCCGCAAGGTAAATATGTCTTGCGCTCTGGGAAACGGGAAATTTTTGCGTATAATCGATGTCGGGATTTTTGTACACGTTCTGCATCCATACTTCGGCAAACTTTCCGGATTTTTGCATCATTTCGTATTGCATTCTCTGGTAATTAAAGACATTTTGAGGAGTCGGATACATTACCGCCGCCGCTTTTGCTTCCTCTAAACTCGCTTGGTATTGCTTCAATTCCTCCGTAGCCGGATATGGCGAAAAAACAGATTTTTGGTCTTTAGGATCATTGAATCGAGGCTCGATCTCGTACCAATGCCAGCCGCGAGTATGATCGTCGTAGAAGGATTTTTCGGATTCGGCGTTTAGGGAAGAGAACAACAGCGAAACCAATAATACTAAAAAACGTTCCATTTATTTTCCTCCGATTTTCAGAGATCCGGTCAGATGCTTCATGTTTTCCCGCAGATGAACAGCCTCTGTTCCATCGGATCCCTTCAGACGTTCCCGCATTTGCTCTCGAATACGATCCAACTCTCCTTCTTTTGCAAAATGCTCTCCGTTTTGAGGCTTAAATCTCTCTATAACATCGGCAGCAATTTCTGCAAGGTTTAATTTCGAAAAATCAATCCTGCTCAGCTCATCGGGGGTAAATCCTCTACAATCGGGACATTCAGGAGATCCAAAGTTCATGCCCAGCTGTGATTTTCCCTGTTCTTGCAGTAGTTTCGCAAACTTAGTACCAAAACAGCAAAACACTGTTTTCTTTCTCAGACAGAACTTGGCTAATCCTACATTTACGTATTCGGCACAGTAGGTTCCGACTTGCAGGCATTTCCTCTCTCCGCGAAGTTTTCCCACCACGCGAGAATCCTCGTCGCAGCCGGCAAGTCCCATACTTACGCCCCAGCCTCCGCAACCGCAACAATCCTTGAAAGACAGCGGAAATCTCGTACACGCATAGGCCTTGCCCTTAAAAATGCTGATATTTGCCGTTCCATCCATTTCCTTCCTCGCTTCTTCCAAAATGGAAAGATAAGCGAGAGCTTGGATCATATCTCTGTCGGATTCATAGCCCGAATCGATGCAATCTCCCCCCAAACAAAACGGATTCTTTTTGGAAAATTTGTGTTTTTTTGAGCCTATTCTGTCCCTGCAGCGGAACTTCCATTTCCAGCGAATACATTTATCTCCGGCCTTTTCCATACATTCCGGATCCGGCTGACGAGAACAGCCCCGGGCTTTAAGTTCCGTACAGGTATCTTTACAGGAAGATCTGCAGGCATAGGTCACCGTTTGCCCCCAGGAACCGTTTACTTTTTTACCTTTCCAAAATTTATCCGAAGGAGGATCCTCTTCCAGAGCATGATAGCGACACAACCCCTGTTCGCAAAGTTCTTCATAATGCCGGCAAGCGTCGTCTAATATCCAATAGTGTTCTCCGGTATCGTTTACCACCCGATGATGAAGATAGGCATTGCCGATTTCTCCCCAGGGAATATACTCGTCGTTCGCTCCTCCGAGAAGCTTCCTTATCATATCCGCCGCGCTTATAACGTGGTTTTGCAATGCCGGAACCAGATAACATCCCGGACGTATCCAGGGATAACCGTTCTGCTGTATCGTTTTTCTCAGAATAATATTGACCCCGTTAACACGATAAGTCTCATCTATATACGCTCCTCCCCAGGGTACCGTACCCAGACGGGTAATATCCGCAAATACTCCGTCTTCTCTGAAAATTTCCTCCGGTTCGCTCACTATCTCCACTTTGATCGTTAAGTGCCCGTGATTTAAGCAATTTTGGCCTGCGGTGATGTAGGGGGGAGTTTGGAGATAAACATATCTCTTCTTGGTTTTGCGTGCTTTTACAAAATACTCCTCGTCGGGACATTCTTCGCAGGTCTCAATGGTATAATTATCCGTTCCTTCCTCTGTCTCTTCCGTTTCTTCAAACGCTTGCTCCGGATGCTGATGATAGTTCTCGGAACGAATCATGAATTCCTCGGTATCATCCAAAATATAGGGCTTGCGGGTTTTATGAATACCCCGTAAATCCCTCCCGTGCGGATCTTTTTCCAAGTGTTCGAAGGATTTCGATAATTCGTCTCCGCTTATGAAAACTCCGTCCCGATACTGAGGCACCTGAGTTTTGTTCACTCCGGATTTTATCTGATCTTCTATCCCGTTTTTACAGGATTCGGCCGCCTGCTTTCCGTGCTCGAATGAATTCGTCATGCCTCCTACCCTGAAGAACGATAAAAACGTTAACAATGCCGGTATCATTGGCCCTCCCAAAGTCCGGAATGAGCAAATTCCAGAGTTACATTGCCCGACAATCTGTTTACTTCCCTGCCGTTTCTTAGCAACACAAATGTCGGCACTCTTTCAATGCCGTATTCTTTAAAAAGCCGGGGATTAATATCCAGGCGTAATCCGTTCGGATTGATTTCCAGTATTTTATCCTTGGTTTTCAGAAATGAGTCCTGATAAATACCTCGCAACACGAGGGTCGCATTGTATTTTTGCGATTGTTCACTTAACTCCGTTAATGAAATTTTCGGCATAGAAAACGATACAAATACCAGAATGCCGTTTTCAACGTTCGATTCTTTGTTCTGAATATTGCGCACCTGCGCTCCACAGTCCCTACAACCTTTTCCCGTCACGGGAAGCTTATCGACCAAAAATTTTAATTCTTCCGGATTAAGTTTCTGCCGCCCGGCCGTTTGTCGCACGAATTCTACATCGTCGACAGACGAAGACTGCGCGTCATGCAGAATGTCTTCGGCCGGCAGAGGAAAAGCAAAAAACAGAATCAAAAAATTTACAAGAGACAACAATTTCTTTTTCTCCAAATCAGATAGCCGAAATCCTCTCCCGTATAAGGTTTTTCTTTTCCTCCTTCCCAATGAACGCTGGTTCTTCCAAGAGGCTTGCACCCTCCTGATCCCGTCGTTGACGACGGATACAACATCTGCTGTTTGTATTGCGACTTCATCATTAGCGGCATAAGATATTGTTCGCACATGCCGCTTTTACCGATAGTTCCCTTCGCCAACATTTCCCTATGCATCTTGGCAAGCATTCTTGAAGTGAGGAGAAGCGATGCCTGCACTCCTCCCACATGATAGGGAACGTGACCGGTATAGGGATAAATGCTCCCCTGACACCCGGCGCACCAAAACATCGCATCCAAAGGAAACCCCGCCGTTGCCGCAATCGAGTCGGCGGCGCATGCCGCCTGCGCTATCGGATTGCCAAAGACTACCGCCTCGGGATTCAACACGAATGCCGTCTCATCATCATTCCATAAAGGATCAAATTCCGTAATGTAGGCGACGTCCCATTGCCCCTTCTCCATACAAACAAAGTTCGTCAGCAATTCCAGCCAATACAGAACCGGATAAACATAATAGTGAATCTGATAAAAACTATTCTTGATATTGTTGGTAGTTGCTCCGGTAGATACGTTTCCGTGTCCGCGAATACTGTCTGCTCCTATCTGCAATCCGCCCATATTCACCAAACAAAACTTCACCCTGGTTACATCGATTAACCTCGCCGGTTCCCAAAACGATATCGGTATGCCTATGCGCGGAATCGGCTTGCCGCAGGTGCATATCAACTCTCGAGGATTGCCTGTATCTTCTCCGGACGGAGACACTTTCAAACCGCATATCGTTATCGGAAATAAACAACTCCAGCAAATATCCGTGACGGGATTTACAAACCTCCCCGTGCACTTTCCGTGAAGATTCATACTAAACAACATAAAAATAAAAAACGTTATCAATCTCATTAATTCTCCTCTTCCGTAGGAACTTCTTCGATGACGGTAAGGACTTTTTTCCCCGTTTTTTGAAAAACAATCGCCGGCACATGTCGTATTCCGAGCTTGGCGGTAATCAATCCTTGCTGATCAAAATAAACCTCTCGGTGAAGCTGCTTTTGCAAATCCGGAGGAGAACCTTTTACTAAAATAATCTTGCCGAGATTATTCTCGTTGATTTTAGAAATCGCCCATTTTATATGCGTTGCATCGTCTCCGTCTATGAACAGCAGCGGTTTCGACATGTTGATTTTATCCAACGGATTAAATCTCATTCCTCTGTGAGCAAAAATCCGTCCTCTATGATCTGATAAATCTCTCGTAACCGCAATCGTCGGATCAAATGTGTATTCCTTTCTGCTCTGTGTATGAGCAATGTCGGCAATAGGATACGGATGTAATATCATCTCCTTAACCCTCCTTTCTACTTTTTCCTTTTCTGTTTCCAGCTTTCCTGTTCTTTCCATTTCCTTTAGCTTCAACATTATTTCTTCCAGTAAATCCTTTTCCAATATTTGGAACGTCTCTCCAAATATGCCGAGATCTTTAGACTCGGCCGTAAAAAACACCAAAAACAGAAAAATTAAAGCTCTTGGCATTATTTCTTATGTTTCACCAGGCCAAATACTTTACCCCGCACATCAGTTTCCTTCACTAACCCAAACTCCTTATATCTTGAATCCAAACTGTCCGGATGCGTTCCAGCCACAAAGACATAACTTTCCGGAATTCTTCCTTCCGGAATAGGAGTCAGAAGATCTGTTTTTTTGGCTTCTCCCACTTTTGTGGTGCCCACATAAATAACTTTGCCTACGTACCTGATCTCGTCTCCGGCTACGCCAACCATGTATTTAACAAACCTCCTGCCTCTAAAATTAAACGCGCACAAATCTCCTTTTTCAGGCCTGAGGTTATATACCTGCATGCATACCCTAAACGACACGGATTCCGACTTCAGAAAAACAATTTTTATCCGGGTAACGACAATCATTAATAAAAGTCCGAGAAATAAAAGAGCGAGTTTTTGAAACTTCATAATCCCCTCTCCTGCAAAATCTGCTCCACGGCTTCCGTAATTTCGTATCCCTGCTTTCTGAATTCTTGCACAGCAGCATAATCTTCCGCCTTCGTCGAAAACAACAACCCGGAAAACGGATCCAAGAGCAACTTACCGACCGCATAACCGTCTGCGCCGTTAATCAATACTTCTGCATATTTTCCCTGTTCTGTTCTCACCGAAGTTATAATCTTCTCCTTTTGCTCGTCCAGAAGAATGCGTTTGCTGTTTTTAAGCTGCGCTACGGATTCCTCCTTCTGAGATAAAAAACAGTTCCAATCGGAGTTGTCCCAGGCCGCCTGAGCTCCGGCGCAGGAGTAAAAATCATTCACACTCTGCGTACCGACCACCAGAGACCCTCGATATTTCCTAAGACGGCGCGCAAGCGTCTCTATGAACACTTCGCTCTGTTTTGCCCTCAACATGTCCCAGGCTTCGTCGAATACTATGTTGAACGGAGTTTTTCGATCTCCGAGAAACATTTTATTGGTAATGTTGATCACCATCATTTGCACAACAACAGATTGAAGATCTTTCTTCTCCTTGAGTTCTTCCAGTTCGATAACTATCAGATTGTTGTCCAAATTGACGTTCGATTCTCCATTGAAATATTTTCCGTAAACACCTGAGGCCGTGTAGGGATACAACATTTGTCCCAGGTCTTTTGCTTGCGCATCATCCGGTGAAAGTAAAAAATCCGCAATATCTGTTATTGTTGTTTTGCTCCCGTTCTTCTTGAACGCTTCGTTTGTCGCCTGTTCCAGCAACGCAGCTTCTTTGTCGTTCACTCCCCTGATCGGAGCCGCCATCATCTGAATCACCGACTTCAGCATCGCAAGCGTGTCTTCCACAGCTTCCTGATTATCAACGTCCAGTGAAGAGAAAGGGTTCAGACAGATATTGATGTTTCTCGAAAACTCAATGAATTGACCACCTAACATATAGCAGGTCTTTTCGAACGATCTCCCCACGTCCAACACAAATACTCTGCCTCCAAGACCTATGGTTGATGCCATGAGCTCCTGCATAAATACTGATTTTCCGGCTCCGGATCGTCCTACCACCGTCACGTTATAGTTCCCGGCCGTATTATCAAACGGGCAAAACTGTATTACTTGACCTTTTCTTCCTCCCAATAACATTGCCGGTGTTCTCGTGCCCTTCCATTCCGCCTGCTGGGGAACCAAATTCGCCGATTCCACCGATATCGTTGTTCGCAGCTTTTTAAACTCCTCCAGAGCCAAAATCGTGTCCCTGTGCCATGCCAGCGGCAGTGTTGTAAGTAGCGAATGCAGTTGCGTTCCCAGATTGGACTCCACCCGAAACAACATCGATGAAAACATCGTTTTGAGGGTTTGTTCTGCGCTCGACATTTCACCTTTAGGACTAAACAACAGAATATTAAACTGCGTTTTTACCAGTCGTTCGCCTTTGTTTAGACAATTTTGAGCATATTGCAATTCTGCATGTTCCCGCTCAATGTTCGGTACATATTTACCTATGGGGGAATACATCTGCTTCTCCGTCATGCCGGCTTTCATGGCTATTTTTGCCACGTCATTCGATTGTTTATGAATATGAACCCCGTAATGCATGATAAAAGGAAACGGGAACTGTCTCGTATCCCGAAACATATCTCCTATCAGTTCGGACATTTGAGACAATGTCCACTCGGGAGGATAATTAACCACCGAAAATGTTTTGAGCTCCGTTTGACCGTTTCTGAATTTTAGTAAATTGTCTTCCACCACAATGTCTGTATCATGGGAAATTATCTGGTTGCGAATCGGGTCAAAACGATTCCATTTCTTTTTCGAAGTGTCTGTGTTGCTGAAATCCGCATTGAAAATACCGTCCAAAAATCTTAGAAGATCCTCTGCATTCACGATTTTATTAGAAACGCCTACCACTGTCAGCGTCGCCACTATCTGTTTTTTGATTTCAGCTACTTTTTGAATAGCTAAATTCACATGATTGTCCAGATTAACACAGACGCTCATATAGCATTTAAAATCACGCAAAACATAGGGAGTAAGATGAGATTTTATCGCCAGTCGGCTCAAATATTTTGCTCGACGCACCGCCAATGCCTGTATTACTTCCGAAGAATTATCCCTGGTTTCCACATATTGTTGAAGAATGCCGCCGATGTTTTTGTCCGCATAAATCATTGTCTGAATACTGCTTTCTTCCGGTAGTATCTGCGTAAATATATTGCTTAATTCCTTCTGCATGATCTCGCTGTTACCAACCAAAGGCGCCGTTTCCAAAATAAATCCCAGGTGTTTTTCGGAAATAAACAGTTCGGATTCCGTGTCGTACCATTGATAGGGCAGAAAATCCGAAAGGTGATACAGCTCTCCCAATTCGGTAAGCGTTTTCTCTTTCGATTCCGCTACCCCGTTGAAAAAATCACTGATCTTTTCCCCTATACGCTCAAATCCGAAGTTATTTATATTTAGATTCATATTTCATCACCTGTCCGTCACAGACCATTCGGCCGGTTTTACAATGAGATATAAATGATGCGCCGTATGCAGATTTTTGGACGCATCCTCGTAGGTCGTCATGTACATCCGCCTTACGTCTTCCACTCCGCGCGAAATGTTTCCATCCTTGAATACTTTCAACCGCGCGCTCATATCCCCCGACAACACCAAATCATCTTCTTTGATAATTCCTTTGTTTGCCATTTGAGATATTTTGTGTATCGACGCATGCGGATACGCCCGCACCACCTCCCCTTCAAACTCCTCATTCCACGAAGCGCATGAAGTAAGCGTCACCAGCGCACAAAAGGATATTTTCTTTCTGAAAGCTTCAATACTGCTTCTTGGCATATAAATTCCTCCTCACCTTTTTCATATGAACAGCCGACGCTTTCACCGATTCCGTAAACACAATCGTCAGCTTGCGACCTCCGTCTATCTTGATTACCGGCTGCATTTGTTCCGCTCTTTTAATGATGAAATCTGCGTACTTCTCGACGGCGTTTCCTATGCCTTTGGACGCTCCCTGCTCCAGCATTTTTGAACCTTTCTGCGGAGAAAATTGCGCCAATCCGGAGTTCGGTTCAAATTTTACCGCAGAGCTGTTGTTCGCAGTTACGTACTCCGCCATTCCGGATAAAAACCCCGATACTGCAGCATTTCTGGCAACGGCTCCGGCCCTGTCTATTACCATACCTCGTATCTCCGAGTCTCCGTTCTCTCCCGCAACATATCCTTTAACCGGAATATCCGCTCCTATCCCGCTGCTCCTGTCTATCTTCACCAGGCGCTCCAAACGAATCACAATGCTTTCCGATGAAAGATTGCCGTAGGCTGCTCCTATCACCATGGCGTCTTTCAAAAAACCCCTGATATTGTTCGGTAAATTTCCCGTATCGTTAATCCTCAGCAATACAGGTTTCGGATTGGATGACGCGCCTACTCCGGCGCTCACGGTCACGGAACCGACCAGCACCGCTCTTGCATACGTGCCGGCAAATATAAAGTTTTCGTCCAAATCATACTCGCTGTCTGTATTACTGAACTTGATTACCCTAATCCCGTTCTTTAACACTTTAGAATTTCCCGGGTGCTGCCGGATTCGATCGGATTGAACATCTGATTCTGTATTTAAAACGCCTCTCTGCTCCACAAAGTTTTCTAATTTTCCGAAGGACAAATTACCGATCATCGGTTCGGCATTTGATTCTGAAACATCGTTCGTCGAGGAAACATGAGGATTTTCCCGCTTGTATTGCCGATACTCCGGAATGTCTCCGGATGGAATCGTATCCGATTTATCTTCCGTCTGCTGATCATCAAATGCATGCAGATGAACTCCCAGACCTATTACCAATTTTTGTATCGAATCCAGCTGCTTCTGTAACCTCGCATTGTGATCTTCCAGCTTCTTATTATGACTGCGAACGTCCTCCAGTTCGTTCGTGCTTTTCTCCACCCACAGTTCTTTATCCGACAGTTCGTCTACTCCCGTTTTGATTTCTTTCTTGTAAAATCTTGCCGATTTTAGATTGTTCGAATTGCTGTTCTCTCGGAAAATCATCATGACTGTAAAGGCAACAACCAGGCCTCCGGCTATAAAACCGAACGTTTTATACTGTTTAAATTTTACAAACTTCTCCATGTTTAGCGCCTTAGAACATACAGAACTGCATTGCCATTCTTTTCTATAGCCGACTTTGATAGAGATAAGGCGATGTCTCCTTTCCCGGAAAACATCCTCTCATCCAATATAAACGTTCCGTCTTTTTCCGTAGTAACCCTGAATTTCAAACATAAAAAACCGTCTATACGGTACCCTGCCTCAAACGTCGCTTTCAGATGACTGTGAAATCTGTCTGTAATCCCGGTTACCTCCAAATTCTTACGATCAAACGGCAAATTAATGAATTTCTTCATCACAGCACTTACTGTTTCTTCGTAATCAGCGATGCCGTTATCGTTTTCCTCTGTAATCGGAAGATCAAACAACGGAGATACATCGCGCGCAGCTGGCGTATCAGATACCAACTCCAGTGAGCTCGCTTCTCCGTCCACGGGTTCCAGCAATAAATCCTGCGTTCTGCCGGAGGCAGTTGTAACGCTGAGACTTATCGGCGTATAGCCGTTGTCTTCTGTAGGTCTGATAAATGCCTCTCCCGTCTTCTCGTTTTTCTCCACATGAAAGGCGCTGTCTATACCTAAAATACTGTCGATTTTGTCTCCTTTCACACTAATTCTATTAAGGTTCTGATATGAAATTTTCGCCTTTATTACCTTATCTTCCATCTTAAATTGTTCGGCACGGGACAATGATAAAAACAGACAGGCAAACAAAATAAAACTATTCTTCGCTTTCATTCTCCGCTCCTACTCTTTTAATCTCCTTAAAAAACAACCTTCCCCGGTAGGTTTTGAAACTCACTTCATAGACCTCATGACTTTCCCTGATCCTTTTGGAACCGACGTAGTTGCTCAGTACCCCTTCCGCATGAACTGTGTTTCTGTCCGGATATACGGTAACTTCTTTCACTTCAAACGTCGTGGAAGCATCGTTTTGCTTGAGTTTTTTGATATCTTTTTCGTACTTGTTTCTGAGATAATTACCGGTCTCTACATCCGAATACCTGGTCAGTATTTCCGTGTTGTAGGGTAATGTCGTTTGGTTTATGTCCAGCGCGAGGTGTAAAAAATATACCGCCATCTCTTCCAGATATTCCGGAGAAAAGCGGTTGCCTTCTGCCCAAAACTCCCTTCTTACCTCAGGCGGAAGAAGTATTACTCGCTCGCTCCTAAAAAGCAGACATAGAGACATAATCAGCAGCAGCGCCAGCAATGCGGCCGTCAGTCCCAGCAGTATATTGCGCTGATACTCAAAGTTCGTCATTCTTTTGGTTGCAAAATTGAACTTCATTCATCTGATCCAAAATCTTACGTAGGATGGAGGAACGCCCCGTTTCACAAGTTTCAAAGACGTCGGCAAATACCAGTACAACATCGATCTGATTTTTCCCTTGCCAAACCTCTTTTGAATCAATTTGAATAGAAACGCCGTCACAACAGACAGAACCACGCCCCCAAAAACATGCTCCGTAATCATGCCCAATGCAAACGGCATGGCACATACGAGAACTTGATTCGCAGGCCAAATCAAAATCCTCGCCGGCGCGTCGATGTGACTCAAAATAACGTGGCTGTTGATCCGGGACATGCCGATTCTCCTAGAACGCCGCTTCCAGCAATTGCGCTGCCGTTTGAATGAGCGCGCCCTCCCCTTCTCCCACAAACGATTTGGCCGCATATAAAAATCCCGTGCCCGCTAAACCCGCTATGCCCATCTTGAAATTATTCACAAACAGACATACTCCACTGCCAAATAAGCCCCCTCCGACGATCACCGGCACCCAGTCCTTCATGGTTGCCATAAACGTCTTGCTCGCTGCCTTTATCTGCGCATCCGTTATCCCGCAATACGCCGGTTCCGTCAGCAACACAATTACAACCGTTAGAATCAAACACGTATACATAAAATGTTTCATAATATCTTTCTCCATAATTATTCTCCTTTCCTTCACCTATACCCGCGCATTTCCGCCGACGCCGCCTCCGTACTCCTCATGTTCAGCAGACATCCGAGATATCGGCAGCAATCCTTATCCCTCAGCAGAGGTATCCGCAGAATTTTCAGCAATTGTGTCAAAGTCCGGTTGCCGCCATTATCCGTTGTCGTATCAAAAACAGCCTCAACTTTGCTCGATACCAAACCACTCAAAAATGAATTCTCAGCCGAATTTATTGTTATGATTTTATGCCCCAAGCCCCTTAGCGCTTCACATACTGCCAAAAACCTCTCAGTTCTCCTTGCATCATATATAACTCCTATTTTCATGCTCGCCTCCTTGCTTCTAAAACATGTTTCATTGGAAAAGATTTTTCGGAAAAAAAACATCAGGAAAAAACACCTAAGTGCTTTTCACTTAAGGGTACACTTAAGTGTTCACCCGGATGAAGTAAACAAATACCCGTCAGCGGGATTGCTGTCGTTGCCCAAGAAGCTCCTGCATCTTCAGGCAGGGGTGATTGACGAAAAAAGTGCAAACCGGTCGGTCAATGAAAATGCCAGAACGAAAAACAAAGGAAAATTTTGCGGCGTTAAGGTTGTGTATCAGAAGTCATTTTCTTAACACTGCGTTTTCTTTAGCAATTCGATTTCTTTAGTGGATAATCCTGATAACTTAACTATCTGCTCTGTTGTTAATCCCATATTGATGGCATTTAGAGCAGTTTCCCCGGCTTTTTTCAGTTCACCTCCGGCTTCACCTCTGGCTTCGGCTTCTTCCACAGCGACAGTCATTTCGCTATTGCGATCGTTGATGGTCTTTTGTCGCAGATCGGCGATGGCACGCGTCTCCGGATCGGCACTGATGTATTTCAGCGTTTCCATCGCATCATTAATTTCCTTTATCCTCAAAAACGACGCATCCATAAAACACGGATTTTGGAGAAACGAAAGCCATCCGTATAGAAAACGGACTGCTGAAGCTGCCCAAAACAGGTTTTGTAAAAACTGTTTTTCATAGAGAAGTTTCGGGTAAGATTAAATCGGCAACGATCTCTAAAACTCCGGACGGTAAATACTATGTATCAATTCTTACGGAACAAGA
>JAISCG010000015.1 GCA_031265715.1 Holosporaceae bacterium
CTGCTTTTCCAAGAAAAGGACTATGCTGAAAAACTCAAAAAAGAAATCTTGGCAGAAGAACAAGCTAAGAAAACACAGGAATCCGCTAAAAAGGAACAGCGTGAATTCGTATCAAAAGACACAGTGAAATGAGTATGGTAAATAAAGAGAGCAGTGTTGAAATTTTTGGAATCTACACAAATGATGAATTCGGTTACGTTCAATAATTTTCGCAGCTTCGATGAGTTAACCGTGCCGTTATCACAAATTACGATGCTGACCGGACCTAACTGCATTGGAAAAACGACTGTGTTAGAAGGGATTTACTGCCTTTTCTCGGAAACGAGATCGGATGCTTCAGTACTCCCGCGCTATCAGGCTACCCCTCATTTATCTGGTACCCCACCAAGCATATGTAAATATTTAGATTTTCCTTTTGTCAGACAGATGCCCCCAAGTAATCTTTCATATACTGCGTCACAATTTCTTGTCAAAGCATTGAAAATAATTAACAGTAGGATTACGGATGTTCGTGATCCGGGAGACAGGACTGAATTATCAGTCATATTAGATGATAAATACTCTGCCGCACTTGGAACATTAGGCAGTGGCGTTGATGCTTGGACAAGGACATTAATTGCTCTATCCGGTATTATTGAGACTAAATTACCGACCGACACGTCTGTTATAATTCTGATAGATGAAATCGGAGCATGTATCCACTACAGTGTTATGTTGAGTATTTGGGAATATATCAGAGATTTTGTTGAAAAATATCCGTTTATTCAGTTTGTTACAACCTGTCATAGTAATGACTGCGTTCGTGCTTTTTGTGAAGCATTTTCGGGTAGTGATGAGGCAACTGTTGTCAGATTACATAAAACCGCAATAAAAAGTAAAATTATTCCGACGACATATTCAAGAAAACAGTTCCCAAAAATTATTTCCGGTGATTGGGAAGTGCGGGGATGATTAAATATCCGATGCAAAAAGAATTTAACGGATGCGTATCGCGCATAGATAAAAATAATAAAAAATTTACAGCAGAGTTAATAAGTAATGATGATGAAGCTTGTATCTTAGAGGGAGAATTTAGTGAATCTGTTCTAAGCGAAGATGATAAAAAATTACTCCGGGTAGGTGCTTTATTTGTGTGGAAAATGGGTAAAGAAGAAAAAAACGGAACTCAACGAAAAATATCGCAAATTACCTTTAAAAGATCGTGTTGGAGTGAACAGGATATTAAAATGGCGGAAGAAATTGGAAAAAAACGAGCTGCGGCTATTAGAGCACTTTGTGAGAAGAAAGAGTAGAACGGAAGAAAAAAGGAGTAAGTAAAAAATGATTGACACATCAAAAAAAGTTGATAATTGCGTGAATTGTACTTGCTGCAAAGAGTGCAGGAATTGCAACGGTTGTATTGGATGCAATGATTGCTCGGATTGTAAGGATTGTAGGTTTTGCAAGAATTGCGAGAACTGCGAGGAGTGCAAATGGTGCGAAAAATGCAACGGTTGCGTTGCATGTGAGGATTGCTCTGATTGTAAGGATTGCAAGGATTGCAAGGATTGCGTGAATTGTCTAAACCTGAAAGAAAAGGACGGATGGGTAAACAATCAACCTCCACAAACGTAAATACGCAAAAATGAGAAAGAATCCGAAGAAGGACGGTTAAATATCACCCGCCTTGCGGTTAATAATCGACCGTTATTTGATAAAGCTGACTTTCACGGACATTACTTACCGACGCGCAACTAACGTTTTTCGCTGTTTTCGTTACTTAAAAGGAATAACACATTTTTCCAACGAAAATGTGCATCATTTATATATCAACGTTTAAACCGACGTTTATACCGTCCTCACCCGGCTGCACCGACGAATGCGGATGTGGAAACCGGGGCAGCGGCTGCGACGTTGAAGGTGCTGTCGCGTGCGGCGAGTGTTTTCTGAGCCATGGTAGTGGCGTTAACGGTAGAGGCGGTTGTGGAAGCAAATGGCAGCTCTTTGAATGCTATGTCGCATATCACGGTATTCTCCACGCCCTCCTCCTGCTGTACACGCAGGCTCTCAATCACCATATTCCGATGAATCCCGCAGGAAGACATTACGTTGATGATCTGCTTGGTTTTACGCAATTCCATCAGGATATAAAGCACAGGAGCCAATTTAATCATGCCTGAAATCGAAAAACTGTTAAATGCCGTCAATCTCACCACCCGACCAATCCCTCTCTACCTTAAAATTTCAGCAAAATATTGTTATTTTATTAACTTCCCCGGCGCGAGGTCGCTTTCCACCAGATACCATATTATACAGAAAAGGTAAAAAATTCGCTAATTTTGAAAAAAATATCCAAAATTAACCAGTTTTTGACACTTTTCCGGTAGCATGGTACCTGGTGGAAAGCGACCTCGCGCCGGGGAAAGTTAATAAAATAACAATATTCAACTGAAATCTCAGGTGAAAGAGAAAGCCGACGGGTGGTAAGGCCGTCAATATGAATTTCTGCTTAATTTCCAGCGGACCGTTGATGATATGATCCGAAACGTTTGTCCCGTCTTCGATGGTGTAGGAGGTGATTTGATTTTCCCAGCCCATCTCCTCGGCCTGTTTAAGGTTGGGCGCCAATCCCACAAGTACCATTCCCTTGAGAGACAGCTGCGCCATGAACGCAAAGTTGTTGTTGTTCAGGACATTTTTGCTTATAAAATCTTCAAAAGACGGTAAATTCATTTTATTTCACAGTCGTAGGGTAAACATCGTAGGTATTTACGGTTTCCAAATATTTTTTGGAAAATTGAGTTTTAACTTCCTTCGCTACGTCTTCGGGATCCGTGGATCGAATGTTGAAGTTGAAGGTGTTGGTAACCGATGAATTGGAAGGCTTGCCGACAGAGGAGCGCCTGTCTGTCGGCGGCTTTTCGTCGTTAGCCGAATTGTTATTCGCCAGGTAATCGGTTGCCGCTTTGAGACGTTCGTCCATAGGGACCGTAAATTTTGAAGGCTCATTCGGCAGTTTTCGTATTTTAGGTGATTTCGGAACAATTCCCGTAGAATACATTTTTTCATTTTCTTCGTTGCTGATTTCTTTAAGTTGAGGAATTTCGGTTTGCAGGCCGAACACTTTCTTAATTAACTTTTCCAGCTTCTGCAGAGGATTGTTATTTAGGAAATCAATGGTTTGCTCCAACATACCCGTAAACGCCTCGATGAAATCCGCCACTTTATCAGCCAACTCCACCAACATTTTTGAACGATGAATCACGTTCATGAATTTGTTCATTGCGTTCCCGACGCGATCAAACTTTTTCAAATCTTCTTCCGAGTAAACGCTATTTTGGGCTTCGCTTACTTCTTTTCCGACGTCTCCGCGGTAGCCTCGGAGTACGCGCAGTGTATTTGCGTCCGCGCCGTGAGCAACAGCTCCTCTCAGAGCCTGCGGAGATCTATTTTGAACCGCAGAAACAAATTTTTGAAGAACTTTATCGATGGGCAGATTGTTCAGCTTCATAAAATTCGAGTAGCTTTGAAGCGTTTTCATTCCGGCTTCCGGAGAAATGTTTTTCTGCTTGAACCAATCTTCCACGGCCTGCATTTTTTCCGTACTGACGTTTCCTAATAGAGCGTCTGTCCTGACTTTTGAGGAATAATCAGACAAATCCCCCATTTTCTGCAGGACTTTCTTTGCGATGCTGAGTCCGATATAAGCTTTCGTTAAAATTCCGAAAGTTCTGAAAGTTTTGCGCAGCAGCGACGTTCGTTTTTTTTCCTCGGCAAGAGTTTTTTTATTACGTTCCCGAGCCGCCGCTTTTTCGATTTTTTCTTCTTCCTTTCTTCTCCGATTCATAAAATCTGTTTTAAAAACCTCACTGTTGCTCATGGAGGAGACGTCATAGCCGCCGGACACAAGATTTGATCGGGCTTTTTTGATATCCTTTGCAGAAGCTTTCGCATAAAGGTTATCCGCAAGCTTCTCTTCGGCAGATTTTTTTGAATCATTCCTTAA
>JAISCG010000107.1 GCA_031265715.1 Holosporaceae bacterium
ATCACCCGATAGGGAAGTTTCAGTTTTTTCAGGATATTTTCGGCGGCGCAGGTCATCCGCTCCAGTTCTTCCGCGCCGTTATCCGGATGAACGACGCTCACCAATTCCACCTTCGAAAACTGGTGATTGCGGATCATTCCTCGATTGTCACGACCGGCGGCTCCGGCTTCCGATCTGAAACAGGCCGAATAGGCCGTCAGCCTCAACGGCAACTCCTTTGCGGAAATGATTCTGTCTCTCACCGTGTTAGTGAGGGGAACCTCCGCCGTCGGAATAAGCCATCTTCCATCGGAGGTGACGAACAAATCCGACTCAAATTTCGGCAGCTGCCCCGTGCCGTACACACTTTCGGAATTTACCAAAAACGGAACGCTGACCTCTTCATATCCGAATTCGCGCGTGTGCGTATCCAACATAAAATTTTTCAATGCGCGTTCCATCTGCGCGATTTGGCGGCGCAAAATTACGAATCTGCTGCCGGAAATTTTTACCGCATCGCTGAAATCCGTCATTTGGAGAAACTCCCCGATTTCATAGTGAGGCTTCGGTTCAAAATCGAACTCGCGGGGTTCGCCGACAACCCTCAGGCACTTGTTCGCGGTTTCATCCGCACCGACGGGAACATCCGCCGCCGGAATATTGGGAATCACGGATAAAATCTCCTTCAGTTTATCCCCCAGAGAAGCTTCCTCTTTCTCCAGCGCAAAAATCGAATTTTTCAGATCGGACGCTTCCTGCTCGAGCCGGGACGTATCCTCTTTTTTCCTTTTTGCACTACCGACCAAATTTGCGATTTCATTGCGACGAGACTGCATCCGCTGCAATTCAAACATAACTTCGCGTCTTCTAGAATCGATATCAACGATAACAGAAGACGTCGGACGCAAATTTCGATTAATCATCGCAGTATCAAAATGCTCGGGATTTTCCCTTATCAGCTTTATATCGTGCATGTCACCCTATCTGAAACAAACACCATATGTTATATCACATTGCACATTTTCCAAAATATTTTTTAAATCGGAACCTTATCATTCGTCTCATCTAATTGAGCGTTCCATCTCGTCATTGCGAGGAACAAAGCGATGAGCTGAAATGCCCGGTTGAATACGACGGGTGGCAGGGTATTTTACTGAAATTTTAGGTGAAAGAAAAATCAGACAGATAATAAGAAAAAAGAATAAATGACGCCCGCTGCAGAGCAGCGGGGTATTTAGTGGATCTGTGAAACTTTTTATTTTTTTATATGCGCAGCAAGCTGCGGGGAATCTACCCAAAAAGAGATTGAATGAGGAAATTAAAATAATGGTGATGCTTTTTGCGGCAACCTGTTCCGAACTTGAACTGGAAGTTTGGGAAATGATGCGGCAAGGGGAGTCACCGGCTTCCATTGATGGTCATACCCTGAGTACCTGTCTGCTAATGGACATGGGGCTATCACCAAAAGTGAAAAAAATGGATGCGCAACAAAAGAATGAAAAAGTGCGGGAAGCAACACTCAGAGTTAAAAGTTTTTTCGAAGCCATCGGCATCGAAGTAAATGATTTTTAAAGAAGAGAGACTCAGCAGAACGGATGCAAAATGCATCCGTGTCTTCTTGTCTTAGTCGGGACGTGGGCCTATGCACCGGACCTCTGCGAAATTAAATTATTTCGAGGATTTTTTAGGAACGACGTTTCGCAGGAAGTCTAGTGCACGACCGGCTTGTTTTTCTTGGCAGAGGCCTTGGCAGGAGCTTTCGGAGGGGCTTTTTCGGCGTCTTTGCCGTATTCCGACGACGGCATTTTAGATTTTTTGGACGCTTTTACGATTTCAACTTTTTTCTGTTTTTCTATTTTTTGGCCTTCCACGATTTTTTTGATATCTTCCCCGCTCAGAGTTTCATGCTCCAGCAATCCTTTGGCCAAAAGCTCCAGAGCCTCCCGGTTATTCTCCAGAATTTCCTTGGCTCTGTTATAGTTACGATCCACAATCGCCCGAATTTCTTCATCAATTATTTTTGCGGTGGAACTCGAGACATTTTTACCGGCTGTGGCAGAGCGTCCGAGAAATTCGCCGTAGGGATCATCTCCGGCGTAGGACAAAAATCCGAGTTTTTCGCTCATGCCGCACTCTATTACCATCCATCGAGCGATTTTTGTTGCATGATTAATGTCGGAAGACGCCCCGGCGGTAATTTTCGCATGTCCGAAAATCATTTCTTCCGCGATTCTTCCGCCGGTGGCAACGGATATATCGGCCTCCAATTTCACTCTTGACACCGAAACTCTATCCTGTTCCGGCAATCGCATAACCATTCCCAGCGCGCGTCCCCTCGGAATAATCGTCGCCTTGTGAATCGGATCCGTCTCCGAAATATTCAGCGCGACGACGGCGTGTCCGGCCTCATGGTACGCCGTTAATTTCTTTTCTTCCTCCGTCATGACCATGGATCGACGCTCCGCGCCCATCATAACTTTGTCCTTCGCGTCCTCCAGTTCGTCCATTCCGACGACACGCTTGCCGCGCCTCGCCGCCAGCAGCGCCGCTTCGTTAACGAGATTGGCGAGATCCGCTCCGGAAAATCCCGGCGTTCCCCGGGCCAATATCAACGGATCAACGTCCGCGGACAGAGGGGATCTTTTCAGATGAACTCTCAAAATTTTTTCGCGTCCGTTGAGATCGGGAACCGGAACAACCACCTGCCGGTCAAATCTTCCGGGACGCAGCAAAGCCGGATCCAGCACATCCGGCCTGTTGGTGGCGGATATAATAATCACGCCGCTGTTTTCCTCAAATCCGTCCATCTCGACGAGCAACTGATTGAGAGTTTGCTCGCGCTCTTCGTGGCCGGCGCCGATTCCGACGCCGCGATGGCGTCCGACAGCGTCAATTTCATCTATAAAAATAATGCAGGGAGCGCTTTTTTTCCCCTGCTCAAACGTGTCTCGCACGCGACTCGCGCCGACTCCGACAAACATTTCCACAAATTCGGATCCGGAAATGCTGAAAAACGGCACATTGGCTTCGCCGGCAATCGCGCGCGCAAGCAAAGTTTTTCCCGTTCCCGGGGATCCCACCAGCAAAAC
>JAISCG010000123.1 GCA_031265715.1 Holosporaceae bacterium
TGTTACTACTCACCTATCCTGGCAGGGTCTACGCATGAAAAATTCAACTATGTATTTCGCTGAGATTTGAGTGATTTCTATCATTAGCACTTAATTTAGCTGACTTAATAATTGGATGAAAATGCACAAAAAAGTAGCAAAAACTCTATTGTATTGTCACTTTTTGCAACAACATTATACCAAATCTCATTCAAGAGTTCTCCGTCTGAATGCCAGAAATATAAGCAAAATCACATTGTTAATTTTTCGTGCGTAGACTCTGTAGGATAGGTGAGTAGTAACCTTTGTTCGTTTGAAAAGCTGTATATTTGACCGCAAAACGAACGCTGAGGCCTCTGCTCGATTCTATCGCTGCGCTTTCCCAAATTCCTTCCATTTATTGGCATAGCTGAGTAGTAACTGAAAAACATGTGTACCTGATCAATATTTAATCAAGTGGCTTAAAAATAATGCAAACCCGACCAATAAAAAAATGTGCATTCAAGATGTTTCGAGTTTCGATAAAAACAAATGCGTAATGTTCCGTGCAAATAAAAAAACGCCACAATACCGCCACAACTTTCTAATGCCGAAGAATTTTTCGAGGAGTTCTTATCACTATTCCCCCCTAAAATTTCAGATGGTGGAGGGGGTAAGATTTGAACTTACGTAGACTTTCGTCGGCAGATTTACAGTCTGCTGCCATTGACCGCTCGGCCACCCCTCCTCTTTAGATGCAAGATCCAAAGTAACAGGCGCATAATATAGGATTGTATTGGTTGCTGTCAATAAAAAAACAAACCTGTAATAGTTCATGACATATGAGAGGTCTAATATTCATAAAATCCTTTTCCGACTTTTTTCCCGAGCAATCCCTGCAAAACGTAGCTTTCGAGCAACGGGCAGGGAGCGTATTTTTTTTCGTCGATGTCTTTTTGCAAAGTTTTCATGATGGACAGTACGGTGTCCAGTCCGATCAGATCCGCGAGCACCAGAGGTCCGAGCGGATGTCCGGCTCCCAGTTTCAGCGCGGCGTCTATTTGTTCCGGGGTGGAGACTTTCTCATAGAGCGCAAAAATTGCCTCATTAATCATCGGAATCAGAATTCGATTCAGCACAAATCCCGGTGAATTGCGCGATTCTATGGGAATTTTTTTGAGATCCTTCGCCAATTGCCAGAAAAAATCGAACGTGGCGTCGGAGGTGTACATTCCCCGAATGACTTCCATCAGTTCCATGATTGGAGGAGGATTCATGAAGTGGAATCCTATAAAATTTTGGGGATAGGGAGTCATTTTCGAGAGCGCGGTTACGGAATAGGACGAAGTGTTGGTCGCAACATAGGACGTCGGAGTCAGGAATTCCGATAATTTATAAAATATCTTGCTTTTTATGTCGTAGTCTTCGAACGCCGATTCGACAAAGATTTTACAATCTTTTAAATCTGAAATTTGAGAATGATACGATATTCTTTCCGCGATTTTTTCGGCTTTTTGATCTATGAGACATTTGGATTCGAGTTTTTTCAGCGAATCTGAAATCCGAGCGCGGGATCTTTCAAAAATTTCATCGGAAAGATCGTAGACCTTCACTCTGTACCCCGCCACCGCAAACACCTGCACTATTCCGGATCCCATTTGTCCGGCGCCTATGACTGCAACTTGATATAAATTCGAATTCATCAATGCTCCCTGTCGCTTTTAAAATTATTCATCCGCACCAATCGTCGGATTTTTCATCTGACTGTAATTTTAGCAAAACTTTCCTAAAAAAATCAACTTCACCGGATGCTGCATTATATAACATCGGCAGTGAGAATCGACTCCCCCTTCAGGCGTTCATATCCCCGCTTAATAACCTTTGCCATGAGAATGCGCCGTTGACTCAAAAAGTCGGCATATTGCATCTTCTCCCATCCGTCAGGTAATGCGTGATCGGCGAAGATACGGTCTTTTTCGTCGGCCGGAATTTTATCAAGTCGGTTTTTCATATACTCGGCGGGACTTGTGTCGAGAATTTCTATATTATCGCTCCATTCGATAAAGGCGAAATTCGCAGTCTGATTGCGAATGCGATCGTCCGTTATTCCGATTCGGGCGAGATACGCCTTCGGAAACAAATGATGCCGCTCAAGCGCCGTCTTTGTCCCATTTGCGGTCGGACTGAACAACTCCCTCGTATGCAGAGTGGAGAACAGCACCTTTGAATCGAGGATATTGAGAGCGGCGCAATACCCGAACCACGCCGGATTACGAGGCGCAGAGTTTGCCAGATTGTTTGGCAAGGATATGTCGAAATAATCACCGGTGAATACGGCGGCAATTTTGCTTTCGAGAAGCGATACAAAGGCTTCGGCAGATTTAATGCTGCGCAGGTCTGCCAAATCCGATTCCATATCGGTTTCGGGCGAGTCTGTGTAGTAGCCGGTAACCGCCGCCATAAAAAACCACTTCGATATCAGTTTACGCAGTGAAGATTCCTCCATGCCGTAGTCGAACTTGCCGATTAAATACATCACATAGGAATATACAAGAGCATTCTCGGAGGAAATCAGCGTTTTGGACACGAAGCCCGCAGCATCCGCGCACTTGATGAAGTTCTTCCAAACCTGTACATTTAACACTCTGTCAAGTACGATTTTCAATTTATCAAACTGCCTGACGCGAAGATCTTCCGAGTAAACGCCGTTTTCAAAGTCGCGCCCGCGCAGAAGCATGTACACATAATGAAGTCGTGATCTTCGGAAACCGTAGCTTGTGGCGATGCGAACAATGTGGGTCGGGGACGGTTGAAACAGAAAGTTGTACGGCGTACCTTGCTTCGGAATTTTTGCGCTTCGACAAAAATCCTCAATTTTCTGTCTGCCTTCCTGTCGGTAAAGAGAAATCAGGGTCAGGATAAAATCGTCTTCGCCGAGCGGCTTTCCTCCCGAATTCACGCGCACAAAAATGTCGGCAACGCTTTCTTCATCAGAGTCGCCGTTTATTTCCAATGTCGGAATACTGAAATCACCGAGCGACAGCAAATTCATAATGTTCTGCTGAAGAGACTGCTTTTCGCTCTCGGAAAGAGACGCGCCTGCTTTCTCGCGACTGTCGGAAATATTTTGCACCTTTTCGGAGATGTAGGCGAAACTCCGAGATGCGTTGAGGAACACCTCACTAATGTCGTAAATCCACTCGGCTGCGCGCTTCTTGGCATTGTCACCGACCTCGAAGACTGCGGTCAAGGGGTTAAACGAGATGGTAATCGGTTTCTCGTTGAATTTTTCATCCGTTATCTTTTTTCCCAGCATAACGGCAAAGAGCGAGGTGAGCCGCTGCTGCCCGTCTATGACAAGGCTTTTCGGAGCGGCGTAGGCTTTCTCCTCCGTGCCTATTTGCCTGCTTTTGGCTGTATTATCGGAGGAATCCCAAATCATAAGATACCCGATGGGATATCCCTTGAACATCGAATCGAGCAAATCTCGCACTTTGGTGGCTTTCCAAACATAGCCGCGCTGAAGCTCCGGCAGACCGAGCCTGCCGTTCTCAACCTCCATAATGAGGTCTTTTAATATACGCGGTACGGGGGTAAACAACATCTTTGCCATAGCGGATCGGCCTCCTATATCTTCAAAATAAATTTGCGCCGATTATGCGCTACATTAAATAACATATCGTTTATGAACGCGACAAAATACACCTCATTGCCTTACCACCCGTCGGATTTTTCTTCTGACTGTAATTTTTGAAAAATATCAAAAATTAACCGTAAAAAGAGTTCAATTCCGCCGACTCCTAATTTTCATCCTCATTGACATAATTCAAAATAACAGGCCTGTTTTCAGCTGTCATGTTTGCCCCTTTTTCCACCAGAAGTTTCGCCATCTCCTCCATATTTTCACGCCGGACGGTATGATATGGCGTAGTCATACTATCTTTATCCTGAATATTCAGGGTTAATCCTCTTTTGACTCCTTCCTCCAGCAGAATTTTCACCATCTCCATATTTTGGTTCGTGATGGCATAATGTAGAGCAGTGAGCCCCTTTTCATCACAAGCCGTTATTTCCGCTCCCTTTTCCATTAGAAATTTCAGAATCTCCACAGTTCCGCCTATAGCTGCATAATGTAAAGGAATATACTCTGCTTTATCTCGAACATTCACGGTTAGTCCTTTTTTGGTTCCTTCCTCCAGCAAAAGTTCTACTATCTCTTTATTTCTAAAATTAGCGGCGTAATGCAGAGGGACACACCCATATTTATCGTAAGCTGCTACGTCCGCTTCATTTGTCAGCAGCAATTTTACTATCTCCACATTTTCCACCTTGGCAGCATAATGCAGAGCAGTAAACCCGTCACCGTCGCAAGCTTTTACGTCAACTCCCGCTCCAATCAAAAATTTGACCATCTCCTTACTTTCACCCTTGACGGCAGAATGCAGTGGAGTGGCCCCGGATGCGTCAACAGCCTTTAATACATCAGCGGTACTTGCTGTTAATCCTTTTTTTACTCCCTCTTCCAATAAAAATTGCAACATCTCCACATTTCCGCTTCTGGCGGCACAATACAGAAGAGTGACCCAATCTTCAAAGAAGTCATAATTATATATTTTGTTGCTCAAATAATCATTGTAAGATCCCGGAAGAATAAAAGTCGGTTCTTTGAAAAGAACAGAAGCGTCGTCACTATCGGTGTGTACAGGATTTTCCGGATAAAGAAGTTTGTTATATTCATCGGTATAATAGTCATCAGTATAATAATGAAAGGGTCCGGGAGCACTTGGCAGGTTAAGCATTTCTTGGAGAGTTTTTTCCAGGGAAACTACTTTAGTTAGATGTGTTTTGTATATGCGCGCTAACCTCTCCGTTACGTCCCCCTCTCTTTGAAGTTCTCTCCATTTAAAGGAAAACTCATTCTGTCTGTTTTCCAGTATAACGTATTTATCTTTATATAAAAAAGGAAGCATACCAAACATTGTTAGTATTTCTTCACAATCTGTCCATTTAAGTTCCAGAGGTAATGAATCTTGAAATAAAAGTATTCGTATATAAATAGCAACCGCGAAATTTTCCGGAGTCAATTGATCATACATGTTTTTTTCCCAGGATTCACCGAAAACAATTTCTCCGAAACCGTGCTTCACAATTTTCACCAATATATTGAATATTTTTTTTTCTTCTTCGGATACATCCTCATTTCCGCCAGATGACATTATTCTAATCACTTCTTTGATGCGATCAAACTTAACTTTATTTCCCGTAATTGTTTCAGTTATTGTTTTTAGAATAACGTTATTTTTCGGATTTAAATTAGCTTTAGATATGGCGGGAAAAAACATATCACGAAAACTATCGTTGGCGAGTGCGCTTTTTATAAAAAAAGGAATCGAATAGCGGTAAAAAGTATTATAGTTTTCTACTTCCAGTGTCATATAATTGAAAAGGTGGGTCAGTTCGTGTATAAGGACACGTGCCGCTTCATTTGGATCCCGTACGCACCCTGGATCAAGTTTCACGCTGTGATTATCGTAATCATAAACACCACACGCAGGTATCTTGCTCAAATCCTCCATAATAATTTTTGAATTGGTAAATCCCGGACAAAAACCATCATCTCCCTCATTTAACAACCCAACCGTCAATATGGACATAATGCGTTGAAAACCGGTATAATTAAGGATCGCTTTGGAAATAGTTCCTTCAATTAAGCTTTTATTTGCATCTGCGTCTGATATGTCAAAAAATTTCCGACACAATTCAAGCAAAAAATCGGCTTGGTCCTTTCGAATAGCTGTTCTTGTCTGATCTTCACTTTTAGCGAAAATATTTCCAAAATCTCCCAGCAATTTTTTCAGATTTTCGATATATTTCGGTGTACTATCTTTGCCTTCATACTTCGCCAGCACTCTGTCTGCGGAGTTTTTAATGCTCGGCCAGGAAACATCCACCACAAAAAATTTCTGTCCGTTGCTGATCTCTCGTACCGTGTAACCGAGTTTGTCGGACAGGGAATTCAATTTACCTAAAATAGCAATTCCTATCTCATCATTCTTTTTCGCATCCTCGTCCACATCATAATCTATATGATTATTTTGACAAAAAATACGCATATTTTGCTGTCGATTATGCAAATCTTTTTTGTTGACTTGCACATCCGGGATATTGAAAAAAGATGAAAATCTTTTTAAATTATTTACTTTTTTGCTAACACCCGATGCATCAAAAATGCTCCCCAACGCCCACAATCCGATAATATATAAGTTTTTTTTCATTTTCTTTTCGCCTTTTATCTAATAAGTAAAGTTATTATATCAAGTAAAATTTAAAAAATTATTAAAAATATTATTTTTTTGTTTTTCCTATTTGCAGATTAAAAACTCTACCCAAACTTTACAATTACAGTCTTCCACACATTTTCCATCAGACCCCCCCCCCCCCTTAAATCTTAAATAAAAAAATATTACAATTTTTTCTTACCACCCGATGCGTCATAGGAACATCCACAAAGCATGAGAAAAAGTGAGATAAAACAAGGAATTAGTTATAATTCGCAATCCTCGTTTAAAAGCGGAGCAAGTTGATCTGATAAGTAATTTTTCCTGTTTGTCAAAACCAATGTTTCCTTTTGTGCCCTCAACTCTCCACAAAATCGGAATCGCACGCTCCCCAAAACGTAGCGAAATCATCAGACATTGCCGATCTTCGTGAATCTGACTTTGATCCATCATGAGCACGACGGTTTTTCCCTTCTTCGATATTTTTTTTCACAACCTCCGATATGTAGTAAGACATGACCTCCTCCACGTCAATCAGCGGACTCGACAGTATGCGGTTAATGGCTCGTTCCTTGGATTTTTTCGCACAAATACGAGGAAAAACCGTCATCCATTCGTAGCTGTTCGCGCTCTTCACGGCCAGAGCACACGC
>JAISCG010000133.1 GCA_031265715.1 Holosporaceae bacterium
AGTATAGCAATAATTGATTTGAAAAAAATATTGTCCGAGTCGAAGGCCGGAAAAAATATAGAAAAGCAAATCGAGAAATATAACAATGATTCGAAAAAGGATCTCGAGGATTTGGAGTCTCAGTTGAAGTTGCTTGATAACAAAAAAAAGAAGTCGGAGGAAGATTCCAGAAAAATAGAGGAGCTACAGGTAATTCTCTATGAGATGGTGCGCTCGAAAAAATATCAGATCGCGGAGGCCTACAGCAAAGCAATTTCCGTTTTGGATAAAGAAATGAGAGGAGTCATCGAAAAAATATGTGAAAACAGAGAGATAGATGCGGTGGTGAACGGCGAGGCAGTCGTGTTTACGAATAAATGTCCGGACATTACCGATGAAGCGATAAAAATGCTGGATAAATCTTGTCGCGAGATAAAAGTTGAACTTACCGAACAGAAGTAGGAACTGTTTTCATGGCAGATAAATCTTTTTTCGGAGAAATAAAAAAAGTAAAAGTTTCGGAACTGGCCGCTCTCTGCAATTTCAGCGTCGTCGGAACCGGGGATTTTGAAATTTTCGATGTTACCACGCTGAAAAATGCAGCGGAAAAAGATTTGTCTTTTTTCGGCAATCGGAAATATTCGGCCGATCTGCGGGCGACGGCGGCCGGTGCAATTATTTTAACGGAAAATGACGTTTCTCATCTTCCGGCCGGAGCGATCGGACTCATCTATCCCAATGCGACGATAGGTTATGCAAAAGCGCTGGACGTTTTGTATCCCGGAGAAAAACACCCGGCTCGAATATGCGAAACGGCGAGAATTCACGAATCTTCGAATATAGGGTACGATTGTTACATCGGAGAAAATGTCGTTATCGAAGAAAATGTGATCATCGGAAACGACGTTGTGATCGGACACAATTGCGTAATCGAAAAAGGATGTAAAATCGGATCCGGCGGACGCATCCGAAATAACGTTACCGTTTCGCATAGCATCATCGGAAATAATGTCCTAATTAATTCCGGCGCGCGCATCGGAGAATCCGGTTTCGGGATTATTCCGACCGGAAAAGAAATGGTT
Organism: Holosporaceae bacterium; assembly: GCA_031265715.1. Classification (GTDB taxonomy): domain Bacteria; phylum Pseudomonadota; class Alphaproteobacteria; order UBA3830; family UBA3830; genus JAIRMQ01. The sequence continues at coordinate 1,062 of JAISCG010000133.1, forward strand.
TATGTCAAGCAGGCGGGGCGCGTTATCATAGGAAATCGCGTTCGCATCGGAGCAAATACGACGATCGACAGAGGCAGCATCGAGGATACCGTCATCGGCGACGACACCATAATCGATAATTTGGTGCAAATTGCGCACAACGTGCAGATCGGAAACAGATCAATTTTGGTGGCTCAGGTGGGCATAGCCGGCAGCACAAAAATAGGAAACGACGTGGTTCTTGCCGGACAGGTCGGAGTTTCCGGTCATCTGGAAATCGGAGACGGAGCGATCGCTGCGGCCAAAAGCGGTATCGCAGCAAATGTGGAGCCCGGGAAAATTGTGGGAGGTATTCCGGCAGTCGATGCGGGAATATGGAAACGGCAGGCTGCATTTTTAAAAATGTCCGTTACGAAGAAGAAAAAAACGGAGGAAAAACAGTGAGTTCAGAAAATTTAGTCGCCGAAAAAAATTCGCTGAGTTTGGATATAAGCCAAATCAGGGATTGTCTTCCTCACAGATATCCGATGCTCATGATTGATCGAATCGAAGATTTGGTTCTGGGAGAAAGTGCAACAGGTATAAAAAACGTAACCGTCAACGAGCCTTTTTTTCAGGGGCATTTTCCTTCGAAACCGATTATGCCCGGCGTGTTGATCGTGGAGGCGATGGGGCAAACCGCCGGAGTCGTCGTCGCGAAAACCATGCAGCTCGAAAAAAACGGCGGGTTGGTATATTTTATGTCCATGGACAGCGTGCGTTTTCGGAAGTTGGTCGAGCCGGGCGACGTGCTCCGCCTGTGCGTAAAAAAAGAAAGATCCCGGGGGAATGTTTGGCGATTCGCGGGCGAAGCCTACGTGAAGGACGCTCTGGTTACGGAGGCAACTTTTACTGCAATGATAGTACTTTAGGAGATAAATGTGATACATCCGACCGCAATAGTGTCTCCGGCTGCGAAAATCGGAAAAAACGTAAAAATAGGTTCGTACTCCGTGATCGGAGATAACGTTGAACTGGGCGACGACGTTGAAATAATGCCCCACGTTTGTGTCGACGGATACACGGCAGTGGGGGAGGGGACGCGCATTTTTCCGTTTGCGGCAATCGGCTACTCTCCGCAGGATCTGAAATTTGAGAATGAAAAATCGCAGCTCATAATCGGGAAAAATAACGTAATTCGCGAGCACGTGACAATGCATCCTGGAACAAAAGGCGACGCGATGAAAACGGTCATCGGCGATCAAAATTTATTTATGGTCGGCGTTCACATAGCCCACGACTGCGTCATCGGCAATAACATAGTGATGGGAAACAACGCGACTCTCGGAGGACATGTGAAAGTCGAGGACAACGTGATCATCGGCGGGTTGGTGGCGATTCACCAATGGGTTAGAATCGGGTACGGAGCAATCATCGGCGGAATGTCTGGGGTGGAGCGCGACGTAATTCCCTACGGAGCGGCAAAAGGGGAAAGAGCGCATCTCTACGACGTAAATATTATCGGATTGCGCCGCAGCGGTGTTGATCGCAACGAAATTTTTATGTTAAAACAAGCGTACGATATGATTTTTTCCGAAGATAATACTCTTTTTCACAATTTAAATCGTGTTGAGGAGTCTGTCAGAGGAGCGAAGACGGTTGATCGTTTGATTGAGTTTATGAGAAAGGATTCGAATCGGGCGTTCTGTCTTCCGAAAAGGGATTTGTAGTGTAAGATGATTTGTATTGTTTGCGGTGGGGGGAGTTATCCCCGTCTGGTTGCCAGGGCTTGCGTCGAAAAAAAGTCGGATTTTTGTCTGATTTTTTTGAACGGATTTTGTGTTCCGAAAAATTGGCCGGACGTCCCCTGCATCACGATAAATTTCGGTGAAATCGAAAAAGCAATCGATTTTTTAAAACAGCACGGCGCGGAAAAAATAGTTTTTGCGGGAAGGGTGAAACGTCCGAATTTCAATCAGATATCTTTGGATAAAAAAGCAAGATGCTGGTTGTTGCGACTGGGAAAAGCCGTCGGCGCCGGCGATGACGCACTGCTGCGAGCCGTTGCCGATCTGATCCGACATGAGGGATTTGAGGTAATATCCGGCACGAGTTTGTTGGACGATATTTTTCTGCCGGAGGGAAGTTTTTCCGAACGAAGACCATCGTTGGCAGATTATTCGGATATCGACGTCGGAGTAGCGGCAGCCGGAAAACTCGGGATTTCCGATCTCGGGCAGGCCGTGGTTGTTTGCGAAGGAAAAGTCGTTGACGAAGAAGACGCCGACGGCACGGATGCCCTCATAGAAAGATGCGGATCAAAATTTCCGAACGACGAAAAAATTTTGGTGAAAATTTCAAAACCCCGGCAGGACGATCGATTGGATCTTCCGGCAATCGGCGTTAAAACCGTCGAGATGCTTCACAAAAATAAATTTGCCGGCGTTGCGCTGGAAGCAAATAAATGTCTCGTGATAAATAAGGACGACGTGATTAGACGCGCCGACGAATTGAATATTTTTATCGAAGCGGTCAGCGTTTCCGTTTCGAAAATTTTCATAGTCGCCGGCGAAGCATCCGGAGATTATCTCGGCGGAAAATTGATGGAGGATATTTCCGGAATTTTGAAAAAAAAAGTCGAATTTTTCGGAGTCGGAGGACCGTGCATGGAAAGAGCGGGACTTCAAAAATTATTTTCAATCGATCGACTGTCCGTCATGGGAATTTTGGAAGTTGTCGGAAAGATTTTTTATATCAGAAAATTGATCAGAAAAACCGTGAAAGCCGTTTGCAACTATCGGCCGGATGTAATCATCACCATCGACTCTTCCGGATTCACGCATCGCGTGGCGAAGGGCGTAAAAAAAGAGGGATGCAAAATTCCGATCGTTCACTATGTCGCTCCGCCGGTTTGGGCCTGGAGGGGATGGCGAGCGAAAGCAATGCCCGGTTTTTTGGATAAATTGATGGTTTTGTTTCCCATGGAACCGGCGTATTTTGAAAAACACGGACTGCAAACGGTTTTCGTCGGACATCCGATTGCCGTTGATCCGGATTTTGATAAACCGTCTCCGGAGCAACTGGAAGAATTTAAACGTCCGATTTTCGATGACCGGGATTTGGTGGTTACTCTGCTGCCGGGCAGCAGAATGGCCGAGATAGATCATCATATGCCGGTGCTGGAAGAATTTACGCAGCTGATGGCCAAGAAATATAAGAATGTGAAATTTATAATTCCGACGATCGAAAGTTTGGAGAAAAAAATCGGGAAGATGACCAGCTCCTGGTCTCAAAAACCAGTGATTGTCACGGATAAAACGCAAAAAGTTTTGGCCTATTATTCCTCAAACATTGCCGTTGCCGCATCCGGAACGGTCACCGTCGAATTGGCTCGGGTCGGACTTCCGTTTGTTGCGATTTACAAAACTTCGTATATTACATATTTGATCGTAAAATTTTTAATCAAGGTGGATAATATTTGTCTGGTGAATTTGTTGTCCAAAAAAAAGGTTATACCGGAGCTTTTGCAGAAAAATTGCACCGGGAGAAATATTTTTAATTCCGTGGAAAAAATATTGCGTTTTGAAAAGACCGAAGAGCAAAAAAGAGCCTTCCAACGGATAATTAATCTTTTGAAGGGAGAGCCGAATCGTGCGGCGACGGAGGTACTGAAATCGTACGGTTATTAGACTTAATCGTTATTTTTCAACCTCCGGGAAAAAGCCTTTAAGCCGTGCACAACTCCAACCGGGATTCACAGAATTTCCAGTTGATGCATTCTTTGATAATTCTGTTGATATACAAAGCACGATCATTGTAATAGTCGATGTAATAGGCATGTTCCCACAGATCCGTAACACAAATCGCCCGTTGATCGGTGCCGACGGGAGTTTCGGCGTTTTGTGTATTGATAAAAGCCAATTGACCGTTTTCGAAAACTATCCAACACCACCCGCTGCCAAACATCGTATTGGCACACGCTATATATCGGTTTAAAAATTCTTCCCACGACCCGAATTGCGATTCTGCCAAACTTTTTAGTTTTCCGATCGGCTGTTCGGAAGAAATCTTCAAACATTTCCAGTAAAAATCATGATTGAACAGCTGAGCGGCATTGTTAAATATTTTCCGGTCAACGCCTCTCGATTGAATTATGATTTCTTCAAGAGTTTTATCGGCAAATTTTGTATTTTCTACCAATGTGTTGAGTGTTTTTGCGTAGCCGCAGTGGTGTTTACCATAATGATAATCAATGGTTTTCGAACTCAAAACCGGCATTAACTCCGTATTTTGATGTATATTTTGCGCTTGGAATTGCATTGTGACTACCTCCGAATTGACCTGCACAGCCTATATCATAGCAGAAAAACTGTAATAGTAACTGTATTTTTGAGTTTATCACCCGTCGGATCTTCTTCCATCTTGAAGTTTAAGCAAAATATTCATGAATTGATTAATTTTCCGGGTGCGAGGTCGCTTTCCACCGGGTACCATATTATACAGAATGGAAGAAGGCTTGACGGGTGGTAAGATTTTTTGAGTTCAAAATGACGATAAGCGCCCACTATTTTTACGACACCTTCCATATGATAACATTTTCGCGTCATTACGAGAAACAATGCGATGTGGCAATCCGGATTTTAAATTTGTCTGAATTTTAGTCCCGGATTGCTTATCTCGCAATGACGAGATGGAACGCTCAATTAAATGGGACAAGTGGTAAGTCTGCCGAAATTTTATGATTGACTTTTTCGGTATTAATAATATGTTAATAATTACCATGTTAGTGTTTGCGCAGTTTGGAGTAGATCGTTGAAGTTGTTCGGTGTGTCAAAGCAGGTAAGGTTTTGTTTAGCAGTTTCCCTGATGGGGCTGGGATATTGTCCCAGCTTCCTGTTTTTGCTCACGGAGACAGCGCGTGTCGAGGAAAATGACTGTCTTGACAGTTTTGCGCAAAGCGATGACTCTTTTGATTTAATTTGTGCAAATTTTTTGAACGCTCCGAAAACAGAAACTTTCAGAGAGAAACTTTTGCAAGGTCGATTCGGGAACGGTTTTTTGTGTTCTCTGAACTTGCCGTCGAAAGTTGTTGAATCTCCCCGGCAGTCGGCGCCGGTCGCGATCAAAAAAGAGGTGAGCCCCGTAAAAGTCATTTCTCGTGGAGAACTGGCCGGTTCAAAGTTTGTGAAAAGTTCGATCAAATCGAGTTTCTACTGCGACGCCCGCAAATTGGGAATTCCTGCTGTTGTTGTGGACAGTGTTATAAATAATTTATCGAAAAAAGTCGATTTTCGGCGCATTCTGAAGAAAGGAGATGAATTCGAGGTACTTTATAATTCGAAAAATGTAATGTTGTATTCCAAAATTATCACGAAACGCAAACAGGCGTCGGTTTACAGAATGACCGATAAATCCGGCTCGTCCTACTATTCCGATAACGGAGTAAAAGTCACAGCAAGGTCGAGTTCGAATGTTTTCGCTCCGCCGTTGAAAGGTAAGCTGTGCGTATCGTCTGCGTTCGGCGCGCGCGTTCATCCCATAAGGCATGTAAGACATGTCCACACCGGGGTGGATTTGAAAGCGCAGCAGGGTACTCCCGTTTACTCAATTTTTGACGGAGTCGTTACGAGAGCATCTTCCTACGAAGGTTACGGAAACTGCATCGATGTGTGCCATTCTTCGACTTACAGCAGTCGGTACGCTCATCTTAGCAGATATGCGGTGCGCTACGGAGCAAAGGTGAAAAAAGGACAGCTGATCGGATACACCGGATCGACAGGAACATCGACGGGGCCGCATTTGCATTTTGAGTTGGCAAAAAATGATTCTGTCGTAAACCCGCTGAGTGTGAAGATGATGCCGATTGAATTGGAGACGTTTTCGGATATGCGAGCGTTTAACGCCTTTAAAAAGCAGGTGGAAAAGATATTCCCGGCGAAGTAAAAATAATCGATATTTTCTAAATTTGGGGGATGCTGTGGAAAGGCCGGAATGTGCTTGTTTTTCATCGGGGCCGTGCGCAAAGCGCCTCGGCTGGAAGGTTCCTTTGTGCAAATTTGTCGGAAGATCGCACAGATCCGCCGATGTTATGAAAATCCTGCAAGAATCGGCGCGGTTGTTGAAAAAAGTTCTGAAAATTCCGGAAAATTACTATGTCGGAATAGTCGGAGCATCTGCAACCGGAGCAATTGAGGCCCTGATGTGGTCTTTGCTGGGAGAAAGAGAAATCGACGTTCTCGCCTGCTGCATATTCAGCAATCTTTGGGCAAACGACATTGTTGAAGAATTAAAAATTCCGGGAACGAGACTGATTCGGGAAGACTTTCCGAAATTATCGGATATGTCCCGGGCAGATTTTAACAGAGATTTGGTTTTTTGCCTGTCGTCGACAACATCCGGGGCTTCATACCGCAATTTAGACCTGATTCCGGACGACAGAAAAGGGCTGACGATTTGCGATGCAACTTCCGCTGTGTTCGCAATGGATATCGACTGGACGAAACTCGATGCAACGTCATTCTCATGGCAAAAAGGACTGGGCGGCGAGGCCGGATTCGGATCGATAGTGCTGGGACCGCGGGCTGTTTCCCGGCTGGAATCCTACAAACCGGATCGGGCGATTCCCCGCAT
>JAISCG010000135.1 GCA_031265715.1 Holosporaceae bacterium
CGACGGCGCGGATTCGGAAAATGAAAAACCGTCGGAAAAATCAACAACCTTCAAAGCTCTGCCGTTTATGGACGAAAATATTCACAAAGAATTGAGTTTCTTCATGAGTTTGCACAAAAATGCATTATTTCACATCGTGGAGGAAGATTTCATGAATTTTCGATACCGCAAGGGCGACTGCGTTGCCGGAGAAGAGGATAATTTGAAAAATCTCGAAGGGTGCTTCGTTATCGCTCAGCAGGAAAACGGAAAAACCGTGCTGTGTAAGCTGATTCACTGCCTGGGAAACGAGTGCGAAATTGCCTTCGCAAAACGCTGTCCGACCGAAACCCTGAAAATTGCAAGAGCCGCAGAAATCGTTTGGCACAGAATGGTTGGAAAATCCAAAAGAAAGGTGTAGATTGTTCTCTTGTTTGTTGGTTACATTTCGAGATCGGTATGATATATATTCGGTAGAGTTTGGTGAATATTTATGGAAGATTGCGGGTTAAAGGTTGAAAATTCCGTCGTAAACAGATACGTAAAGTCTCTGTATGATGTTTCTGTTTCGTTGAAAGCGGAGAGACAAATATCTGATGAGATAGAATTGCTTAAAAACAGCGTTTCAGCCCTTGATGATTACAAAAAATATTTGAAAAAAGTCTCTTTAATAAAAAAATACGGAGAAAATTTTGTCGAACACCTGAAGGAATGCCTGGATTTATCGAAACCGATGGAGAATTTTCTCCTGCTTCTGGTGAAAAATAAAAGATTATCCCTCCTGATTGAAATATGCGACGAATATCTGTCGTTCCTTGAGCGGATGAGGGGCAAAAAGGTGTTTTTTGTTACCTGCGCTTCCGATTTTTCGGAAATCGACAGAAAGCGGTTGACGGATAATCTCCACGAAGTTTTCGACGGAGATATCGAATGTGTCGTAAGAAAAGATCCGTCGCTTATCGGAGGCGTGAGAGTGCAGTTCCGATCAAAAATTTTGGATTACTCGGTGAAGTCCAGGTTGGCGCGACTGTATCGCGCGATTAAAGGAGACGTCTATGAAAATTAAACATTCTGAAATTACCTCGATATTGAAAGAGCGCATTGAAAATTTTCACTCGGGTCCGGAATTTATCGAAGTCGGGCGCGTTCTTTCGATCGGAGACGGAGTTGCGAAAATTTACGGTCTGGATGACATCACCATGGGAGAAATGGTGATATTCGATTCCGGTGTAAAAGGAATGGCGCTTAACCTCGGAGAGGACACCGTCGACGTTGTGCTTTTCGGAGAGGATCGCTCCGTTCACGAGGGTATGAGTGTGCGACGCACCCGGGAGATCGTGAAGGTTCCGGTCGGAAAAGGACTGTCCGGCAGAGTCGTTAACGCCCTCGGAGAAGCGATCGACGGAAAAGGAGCCATTCGGGCGAAAGAGTTTCGGGCAATCGATATCAAAGCTCCGGGAATTATCGAAAGAAAATCCGTGCACGAGCCGGTTCATACCGGACTGAAAGCCATTGACGCATTGGTTCCGATCGGACGAGGCCAGAGAGAGTTGATCATCGGCGACAGGCAAACCGGAAAAACAGCCATCGCCATAGATACGATTTTGAATCAGAAATACGCATTCGAGAAAAATATCGAAAACGAGAAGCTGTATTGCATCTACGTCGTGATCGGTCAGAAAAGATTTTCCGTTGCGCAGGTCGTAAAAACTCTGACGGACGCCGGCGCCATGGAATACACGACGGTTGTTGCCGCCACGGCTTCGGAAGCCGCAACAATGCAGTATCTTGCTCCCTACACGGGCTGCGCCATCGGCGAGTATTTCAGAGATAACGGAATGCATGCCCTGATAATATACGATGATTTATCCAAACACGCGGTTGCCTACCGTCAAATGTCTTTGCTGCTAAAAAGACCTCCGGGACGCGAAGCCTATCCCGGCGACGTGTTTTATTTGCATTCGAGATTGTTGGAGAGAGCGGCGAAATTGGACGCGTCCAGAGGCGGCGGTTCGCTTACGGCTCTGCCGATTATCGAAACCCAGGCCGGGGATTTGTCGGCCTACGTTCCGACAAACGTCATTTCCATTACGGACGGTCAGATTTTCCTTGAAAACGAGCTGTTCTACAAGGGAATTCGCCCCGCCATCAACGTCGGACAATCGGTGAGTCGAGTGGGATCTGCGGCTCAAACGAAGTGTATGAAGCAGGTTGCGGGAAAAATCAAGCTGGAGCTGGCTCAGTACCGAGAAATGGCCGGTTTTGCGCAGTTCGCATCGGATCTGGACGCATCCAGCAAACAGCTGATTTATCGCGGAGAAAGATTGACGGAAATTCTGAAACAGCCGCAATATTCTCCGATGAATGTGGAAGAACAGGTGATAAGCATCTATCTGGGCGTCAACGGATATCTGGATAAGCTCGAGCTGAATCACATCCTTAAATTTGAAAAATATGTGCTGGATCGCATGAAAAATGAGGAATTCGACGTCGTGAGCGATATTCGAAAAAATTTGGCGATTTCCGATCACATCAACGAAAAGATGAAGCTTTTGGTCAGCAAGTACCTGGATGATTTCAAGAAAGGTCTTAAAAAGCAGGTAACCGAATGGCCAATTTAAAAGAACTCAGAAATAAAATAGGAGTAATTCAATCGACCAGGAAAGTAACTTCCGCCATGAAATTGGTTGCCGGCGTGAAGCTGAAAAAAGCCGAGCAAAAGGCGCTGTCTTCCCGGGAGTATGCCTCCGAACTGAGTCAGATCATATCAAAAATTCGTCGAGAATTGATCGATACGAAGCATGAATTATTTTTCGGAAGAAAAAATGTTCAAACGGAAATGCTGGCGGTATTTGCCTCGGATAAGGGATTGTGCGGCAATTTCAACTATGTAATCAACAAAGAAACCTCCGGATTAATTGAGGAAATATACTCAAGGGGCAGGAATGTGAAAATCATCTGCATCGGGAGTAAATTAATCGATCTTCTGAAGCAGAAATTGCGAAATTCCGATACCGCCGAGCTGGCGGGGGGATTTTACAACGTCGGAGATTTGTTCGAAAATTCCCATCGCCTGGCGGAAAAAATCATCGGTTATTTTCGCAGCGGAGCTGTGGACAAGGTTTCTCTCGTATACACGAAATGTCATTCGGCACTGCATCGAAAAATTGAAATCCGGGATGTTATTCCGTTGGTTTGCGAACCTAATCCGGACAAAACCGACACCGTTTTCGAACCGAACGCCGCCGAAGTGCTCGATAAGATAGTTCCCTACAACATTGCCATACAAATTTATCAGGCTGCCCTGGAAAGCATTGCCGGAGAGCAAAGCTCCCGCATGACGTCCATGGACAACGCCACAAGAAATGCCGACGAATTACTGTCTGACCTGACCATAACCTGTAACAGAACGCGACAATACAACATTACACAGGAGTTGGTGGAAGTAATTTCAGGGGCCTCCGCCATAGCAAAGGAATAATGATATGAAAATTAACAAAGGACGTGTATCTCAAGTGCTCGGAGTCGTCGTGGACGTAGTTTTCGACGAAAAAATCCCGAGTATCCTAAACGCTCTCGAGGTAATAAATAACGGGAAAAAAGTTGTTCTGGAGGTGGCTCAGCAGCTGGGCGAAAATACCGTTCGAACCATCGCAATGGACGTCACCGACGGTTTGCAGCGGGGGCAGGAAGTCGTCGACACGGAAAAAATGATAAAAGTTCCCGTCGGGCGCGGAATGCTCGGCAGAATTATCAACGTTGTCGGAGAACCGATTGATAACAGAGGTCCCCTCGATTCCGAGATGCTTCTCCCGATTCACAGGAGCGCTCCCCTTTTTGTCGAGCAAGCCACCGAAACGGAGATTTTGGCCACGGGAATTAAAGTGGTCGATCTTTTGGCTCCCTATGCCAAAGGCGGAAAAGTCGGATTATTCGGCGGAGCCGGAGTCGGAAAAACCGTTTTAATCGAAGAGCTGATTAACAACATCGCAAAGGCTCACGGAGGTTTTTCCGTCTTTGCCGGGGTCGGTGAGAGAACTCGAGAGGGTAATGATCTGTACCATGAAATGATCGAATCCGGCGTTATAGACGTCGAAGGAGATAAGTCAAAAGCAGTTCTGGTCTACGGACAGATGAACGAGCCGCCCGGAGCGAGAGCCCGCGTTGCGCTTACCGGATTAACTCTGGCGGAATATTTCAGAGACTACGAGCAGCAGGATGTTTTGCTCTTCGTCGATAATATATTCAGGTTTACCCAGGCCGGATCGGAGGTTTCCGCTTTGCTGGGAAGAACTCCGTCGGCGGTCGGATATCAACCGACTCTGGCAACGGACATGGGAGAGTTGCAGGAGCGCATCACCAGCACCGTAAAGGGATCAATCACCAGTGTTCAGGCTGTTTATGTTCCGGCAGACGATCTGACCGATCCGGCTCCGGCCACGTCGTTTTCGCATTTGGACGCGACGACAGTTCTGAGCAGAAAAATATCGGAGCTCGGAATTTATCCGGCAGTTGATCCGCTGAATTCCACCTCCAGAATGTTGTCGCCTCACATTGTGGGCGAGGAACATTACCGGGTTGCTCGAGAAGTTCAGAGAATTTTGCAAACATATAAATCTCTCCAGGATATTATCGCAATCCTCGGAATGGACGAGCTCTCGGAAGAGGATAAATTGATAGTAGCCCGGGCAAGAAAAATTCAACGATTCCTTTCCCAGCCTTTTTATGTGGCGGAGGTATTTACCGGAATGAAGGGAAAATTCGTCAGTCTTGCCGACACCATAAAAGGTTTCAACGCCATTATTTCCGGAGAGTGCGACCACCTGCCGGAGATGGCGTTTTTCATGGCGGGAACTCTGGACGACGTGTATAAAAAATCGATGGATATGGGAATTTCAACTTGATAGCCAAAATATTAAAACTTGATAAAAAACTTTTCGACGGAGAAGCGAGGGAGGTAGTTTTGCCGGCCGTCGAAGGCGAAATGTGCCTTCTTCCGAATCACATATCTTCCGTCGTTATGCTCAAAAAAGGCGAGATAAAAGTATTCAAGCCAACCGGAGAATATCCCGCCGTTTTCGAAATAAGCGGCGGAGTTTGCTCGTTTTTCGACAACAAAGCCGTATTTATCGTCAGCTAAATCGGCTTTTTTCAATTTACCCCGTTTTTTGCAATTTTAAAGCTTGCTTTTTTGCTTATTATGCCATATATAATAGCCGTTACAAAGAAAATGGGGAATCAAAATAAAGAAATATCTTAAAAGGATTACCAATTTTCAATGTGATATGTTTTTTATATAATTTAGGAGAGAAAAATGAAAAATATTTTAAAAGTATTGTTGAGTGCAGCTTTTGTGTCGTTAACAACCTGGCAGGGCAACTCTACCCCGTTGATTGACCTTGTCAAAGCGGGAAAAATAACCGAAGTCAAAAATTCGTTAAATAATGGAGCAGATATTGATGAAACTGACGACCAACGGAATACTTCATTGCATTGGGCTACCATATTAGGTGACCTGGATATGGTTAAGCTTTTAGCAGAATTCGATGCAAATCCCGACACACCCAATGAGATGAGTTTGGGTTCGTTGGATGTTGCCTTAAGGGCTATGAGAGGGGTAACCACTCTTCTTCTGTCGGATTTAGGTGTGAATCTTCCCAAAGACGGTATTCTTTGGAAAGCTCCGACAAATTATCGAGATATCTTCTACTTCTTGCAAGATTACAAAAAGGAGTTTTTTAGGGACACGGTAACCGCAAAAAGATTCGACTTTTCGCGGAAAAGCTAAAATATCAGGCGCCATTATAAAACACGATTTTTCAGGTGTTTTTCTGCACGGGATCGGGGGCTCTATGTACGAGAGTCAAAACAGAAAAACACCGAAAAAGCGGAAATTGTTAACAATGCCTGATTTTCCGCCGGTTCACGGCGCAAATATTCATACACTTTCCCTTATCGACAACATCCGATTCATTTTTTTGACCTTGAATCATTCTCGTCATTGCGAGGAACGGAGTAACGCGGCAATCCAGTACTCAAATTTATGCAAAATTTAAAATCCGGATTGCCACGTCACTCCGTTCCTCGCAATGACAGGAGGAAACGTTCAGTCAAATAAGATGTGTGGCAAGTTTTTTTAATTTTAAGACTTGCTTTTTTGCTTATTATGCCATATATAATAATCATTACAAAGAAAATGGGGGAATCAAAATGAAGAAATATCTTAAAAGAATTGCCAATTTTCAATGTGATGTGTTTTTTATATAATTTAGGAGAAAAAAATGAAAAATATTTTAAAAGTATTGTTGAGTGCAGCTTTTATTTTGTTAACAACCGAGCATGGCAGTTCTATGCAGCCGAGTCGCTTGGATGAAGCACCTTCTGCGTCTCGGCCTACGGAGGAGCCCCGAGTGGATGAGGTGGCTTCTTCGCCCATCTCAATCGCAACGGATATGCTTCATGCAGCTATCAGATCAAAAGATATATCCCGGGTCGAACGCGCGATAGTTCAGGGAGCAGATGTTAATAGGCCCCTCGAAAAAACTGAGAATTCTCCGATAAATGTAGCTATTTTCTTCGGAAATAAAGATCTGTTCGATCTTTTGATGGCAGTTGATGACATCAATCTTAATCCAATCTATGGACATACTCCGTTGCATATGGCTATTACAACAGCGTCATGCTCTATCGATGACGATACAATTGACTATATGATCCAATCTTTACTGAAGCGCGGCGCAGTTGTGAAGACTGATGATTTACACTCTGCCATGCAATATAATCGTGAAAAATTATTCAAAGCTCTTCTGGTCGCTTGCAGCGAAGATATTGACGCTACCGATGAATATGGTAGTACTCTGTTGCATGTAGCTGTTCTCAATAAACTGAAAAGTATGATCGTCCATCTGATAGATCGTGGTGCAAATCTCAATAAACCCGACAAACATAAGGATACTCCATTCCATTATGCTGCCCAGTCAGGTAACCTGGAGATAGTTCGGCTTCTGGCAGACAAGGGTGCAGACCCTACCCTACGAAATGATAAGAATCAAACTCCATACGGCGTTGCCGTTGCCAGGATAAATGATTTGCCCGAATATCTGATGGATCACCCTGAAAAATCGGCTTTAGTTAGTAAATTGATGTCCGATTGTCGTGATATTGCCACCTTTTTGCAAGATTACGACAAGGGCTTTCGAAGAGGCAGTATACCCGCCGGGAAGAGATTCAACTTCTCGCGAACCGCCGGAAAGTAGAATATTAGGCACTGTTAACAAAAACGATTTTTCGTAAAAAGCACCTTTAAAAAAAAGATCCGGCGGGTAGTAAGGCAGCTCACCACCCGCCTGATTTCTTTTTTATCTAAAATTTCAGTAAAGTATTCCTGATTTGAAGAGAGGTTATGCTTTACGTTAGCTCTGCGCGCGGTGCGCGTTAAGTGAGTAGATTATCTCTTTGCGCAGATCCGTCACAAGATCGTTCACCCCCTGTAAATCAACTACACAAAATCTTCCTCGGTCTCAAAACAAAACAAAAAGTATCAGGGTGGTTCCGAAGTTATGCAGGTGCATCAACCTTTGTTCGTTTGAAAAGCTATATATTGACCGCAAAACGAACGCTGAAGTGTGTGCTCGATTCTATCGCTGCGCTCTTTCCAAATTTCTTCCATTTATTGGCATAGCTGAGTAGTAACATTTTTTTCTGTTGTTAACTTTTTGTTAATTTTTTTTAGTCATAATGATGAACGTATCTTGAAACGAAGGGAGACAATTATGTATGCTTTTTATGATTCAGCTTCTTATTTGATGAAACCGTTTAGAAAACTTGCTCAATCTCTAAGATTTGGGCTGGAATCGAATCCGCACACGGACGATTCGTGTCTGATACGCCTCATCGAAGGGTTGTCTGATATGTACGAACGTTCCAGCAGGTACGTAAAAAAACCGGAATTTAACATAGACCAAGTAACCGTTGACGGAGAAGACGTCAATGTTTATCAAACTACCGCTATGAAAAAACCGTTTTGTAATTTGGTTCGTTTTACGAAAGAAAATCGGAAGTATGAGCCTAAAGTGCTGATAATTGCCCCTGTTTCGGGACACTTTGCGACGTTGCTTCGGGATACTGTCAAAAGAATGGTACCGAAACATGACGTTTACATCACGGATTGGCTCAGCGTGCGTGACGTTCCCGTGGAGGCAGGTAATTTCGGATTGGATGAATATCTCTCATATTTGATCGATTTTCTGCATAAAATAGGACCGAATACGCACGTCATGGCCGTATGCCAACCGGCGGTGCAGGTGATGGCTCTTGCGGCAGTGATGGACGCCGCGAACGATCCCTGCATGCCCGCAAGTATTATCCCCATGGGAGGACCGATTGATCCGCGCGTAAAAAAGACCCAGGTGAACGAACTTGCGGAAAGATATCCGTTGTCGTGGTTCGAGAAAAATTTCATCACCCGCGTACCGATGGGACATATCGGAGAAGGGCGACGCGTTTATCCGGGATTTGTACAATTGACGGCGTTCATAAATATGAATCCCGACGCCCATTACAGGGCTCATATTCAGTACTTGGAGGATAAAATCCTTAACAACACGGCGGGAATCGAGAAACACAAGACGTTCTACGACGAGTATTTATCGGTTCTCGACATGGATGATGTGTATTATCTGGAAACTTTGGAAAAAATATTCCAAACCTATGAATTGCCGCGTAACGTTATGAGATATAAAGGGCAAACCATAAATCTTGACAGTATTCGCCGATGTGCTTTGTTGACCCTTGAAGGGGAAAAAGACGATATTTCCGCCCCGGGACAAACATTTGCCGCCCACGCGCTTTGCAAAAATCTTCCGCCGGAAATGCACGGACATTACCTTCAACCGGGAGTGGGACACTACGGCGTTTTTTCCGGGAGTAAATGGAGATCGAAGGTTGCGCCGCAGGTGGAGGAATTTATAAAAAAATTTGATAAAGAAACCGGGACCTATTATCGAAAAAATAGAGATAAAATTATATAAAATCAAAAAGTGAGATTAGACCTCATAATTATTGTTGCATAACAGGATAATTGGGGAGTTCTGCAGACGGTCGAGAAAAATCCTCGGAAACTCTCCGTACTTTGCGAACCTTACCACCCGCCGCATTAAATCAGGCGTTTCATCCCGTCGTCATTGTGAGGAGCGGCGCAACGTGGCAATCCGGATTTAAAATTTACTTAAATTTGAGTCCCGGATTGCCGCGTCGTTTCACACCTCGCAATGACGAGATGAAACACTCGATCAAATGAGACGGGTGGTAAGATCCGCAGCAAACAGGTTAGACTTTGGCATTTATTTTTTGTATACTCTCTTCCTGTGAGTGGGATTGAGGGTATTGTCTCGGATATCGAACGTCTTCCGGTTCGTAGGGTTCCAGATGACACCTTTTCCCGCAGGAAACAAAAGAAACACATATTATGATATACAAAAGGATTTTTTTCATGCTCTTCTCCCGGTCAGATTATAGGAAATATATAAAATTTTCGGCCTTACTTACAGCTTTTATTTTCTGCCCGAATTTCGAAGCGCAGGGAGCGGCTTTTTTGAAAAAGAAAATTTCCCCGCCCCATTCCGTCAGCAGCAGTTTTTTACCGAACGGAATGCAGTTTAATCACAAAATAAAAAACGAAAACGGAGACGAGTTTTCGATTGAAAATCTCGAAGGAAACGTCGTTATTATCGTGTTTTTCACCACCTGGTGTCCGAGCTGTCCCACCGTTCTTGAAAATATGGATTACCTGACGGAAAAATTCAGAGAGGAAGGAATCGATAACGTAAAAATTATCCCGTTGAATTTGGGAAACGAGTCCGTCGATTATCTCAAAATCTACTACAAAGGAAGTGATCTTCAATTATTGAACGTGTACCATTCTCTTCCGCCCGGCGCCATGTCGGCGATCAGAGGGGTGCCGTGTTGTTTGATATTTGATAAAAGCGGGACGCCGGCCTGCGGATATTTGGGAGCTGAAAATTACCGGTCCGGTGAATTCATTGAGTACATAAAAAAATTAGCGCAACAGTAGGTGAAATTATGGCATGGATGGGAACGACAATTCTTTCGGTCAGAAAAGGCGATCAGGTTGTGATTGCCGGAGACGGCCAGGTGACCATGGGAAATGCAATCGTAAAATCGAATGCTCGCAAAGTCAGGTTATTGGCGTCCGGGGATATCCTTGTCGGATTTGCCGGAGCAACCGCAGACGCCTTCACTTTATTTGAAAAATTGGAGGCGAAGCTCGATCAATATCCGGGGCAATTGCAGCGCGCCTGCGTCGAATTGGCCAAAGATTGGCGCAGCGACAAGTATCTTCGAAAATTAGAGGC
>JAISCG010000137.1 GCA_031265715.1 Holosporaceae bacterium
TCGACGTTCCTGCTTCGCTTCTCTCTCTTCTTTTGTCAGTTTACTCATGCTAATTACCTCTTCTTGTTATACCTTTTTATCAAGTTTCGGCTTTTACACAATATCTTTTACGGTCTCGATACCTCTGAAATTTCAACTTCCCTTTGAATCTCCTTCTGCAGTATTTAATGACGAAGAGTTTGTACGGCGGTTTTTCAGAAAATATTCGATACTCTCCGAAACTCTGCTGAACCATCCGACTCCCGAGACTCTGCGCACACTGCAAACTCTGCATGAAGTAACCGGATTGGTTACGGAATTACTTCATCCGCGCTGAGTAAATCGCGCAGATTCGAATCTGTTATAACGTCCTCGACCGAGAGCGGAGCAGTAAAAGACAGGCCCGCAAGCGAAGTTGCGCGAGACAAAGCGACGTATGTTTGCCCGCTTTCAAAACTTCTGCGCGACAGATCGATTCGCACGTCCTCCAGCGTAAGTCCCTGCGCTTTGTGTATTGTCGATGCCCAGGAAAGTTTCAGGGGGAACTGCGAATATCTTCCGACGACCTGTCTTGAAATTTCTCCGGAGGAGAGCGCGTAGTTATGACGTTCCCAGGTATCCTTCTCCACGGAATATTCGAGATTTTGTCCGTCGATGCGCACATGTATTTCCCGATCGCCTAATTTTGTAACGGTTGCTAAATTGCCGTTAACCCATCGTTGATTCGGATCATTTTTCAGCATCATTACGCGGGATCCGACTTTCAGGCACAACGTCTGAGGCGCAGGTAAATTTTTCCCGGAAATATTAAAATTTCCCTCGAGCGCGCCGTCATAGGTATGCATGCTCCCGGGCAATTTCTGCAATTCCGCCCGATTATATTTGTCGGCGATTTCGTTATGGCCGGTGAGCAGCAACGGAACTTTGCCGTTGCGATGTTTACCGAAGCAAACGTTGTTCAGTTTTGCCACGGCCGACTCCAAATGCTTCCCGCTTCTTATATTTGCAAGCAGTTCTGCGAATTTTTTGTTTTTCTGTCTGTAAACCCGCGAAAGTTCGATAATGTAGGGCGAAACATTGCGAAAAACTTTGGCCGAAAATACGTATCGGGTTTTATATTTCTGCGCGAAAGTTTTTCGTTCGCTGTTTGTGAGAACGGGAGGAAGCTGGAAAAAATCTCCGACCATGACGATCTGCACGCCGCCGAAAGGCTCTTCATTTTTGCGGATTGTTCGAAGTCTGCGGTCAATCATATCCAGCAAATCTGCGCGCACCATCGAAATTTCGTCTATTATTACGCGCTCCAATTTTCGAATGAGAGTCGCCTGTTTTCCCGTAATCGGATCAAGCTTGTCCGGATCGCTGAGTCCCGGAGGAATGCGGAAAAAAGAGTGAATCGTGACGCCGCCGCAATTCAGCGCGGCCACTCCCGTCGGAGCAATAACAACTTGTCTGATCGTTTTGTCGCGCAAAATTTCGCGAACAAGCGTCGTTTTACCGGTTCCCGCGCGACCGGTTATGAAAATCGGCTGAGTCTTGCTCTTGAGTACCTCGAAAATCCTTTTCGGAAATTTGTATCTTGTCGTCGGCTGATTTTCCGGTTTAACCGCGATTTTACCTGACTGCACAACGCAATTACCGAGCGGTTCGCGCTTGTACCACATGATTGCCGCTATAAATAGGGATGCAATTACCGATACGGTCGCGACATATATCAATTTACTGTTTTCGCTTTCGGGAGGCTGATCCATGCGCTTTTATCCAAAATATCCGATAATTTTACAGAAATAACCTTTAGGAAAAGTAAAATACAGTCCGAAATTTTACCGTAGAAAAATTTGAAAAAAAGTGATATTAAGTCGATAATTAAGCAGGAGTAAACGCAATGGTAGTAATGCAAGCGGTGTTTTATATTTTATTGTTTTTTTTCGGAAATGCATTCTGCACGGTGCTGCATTTCATAATTGAGGATTCGCTCGGCACATCTCCCGAAAGCACGCTTTTTTTTCTAAAAGAATACAACAGATGCTTCGCGGCGATTGTGGTTTTGACATTGATTCTCTCAGTTATGCTTTATCTGAGAGAACGCATGATTCGGAAAACATCGTCGGTCGAAGAGTACGAAGCAAAATCGACTTTTCCGCTGTTAAATTGTCAAATATGTGACGTCGTTTTGGGCATAGCCCTGTTGGGGGCGATTGTTCGCTGCATAATACTTTTTTATTCTTATCTTTCGCTTTTGCCTGATTTGTTTGAAACATTTCTGAAAACCAGCGCAACTTTATTGTGCCTGTCATTATTGATTCTGTACTCGATACTGGAAAAAAAGCGCATCTACGCCGGAAGCAAGAAGCTGTATTATTTGATCGTCGGAGGAATTATGCTGAGCTTCGATTCGATCACGGTGTTCGCAGTGTTCAAATATGCAAATCCGGCGGTGTTTGCGCGCATAATTGAGGATTGTCACACTCTTGAAACCGTAAAAGACCTTGGAAGCAAGTGGATCGGGAGGCAGTATAAAAATACGGACGAACTTCTTTCTTCTCTCGACGAATCCAAAAGAAATGTCCTGAAAACAAAGGATATTTCCTGCGGAATGAATGATAATGCGTCGATTGCCGTGAAGTTTAATCTGATTTCTTCGCCCGAGGATTTTAGCAGGATAAGAGCGGACCAAAGGTTAGATCATTTACATAGATACAGTTATTTTTCAGAACACAACTCGTATAAAACCGGACAAAATATTAAAAATTTTGTCCGTAAAAAAAAGTAAAGGCGCTTCTGCCGACAAATTAATTACGGTCGGCTAAAGCCGGCCCTGTAAACTGCATGAAGAGGCCTCTTTTGCTTTTTTAAACCTCCGGGAAAGACCCCCCACCACCCGTAGGGTTATTTAATTATACGATGTAGTCGTTAGTTGATTGGAAATATTATGAAAAGATTGATATTTTTGTGCGTAGTATTAAGTGTGTTTTGTATAAATACAGAGCAAATACGAGGAGGGGAGCAACAGGAAGTAAATGATCTGGTACGACAAAATGTTGCCGGATATACAAGAATGTGGACACTGTTAGCTCTCATACCTCAGGAAGATCTGTTGGTATTGGCAAACATAATTGCGCAGGCGCTTCCCTCCGATGCCCTTCTCCCGGGACGTATGATGAAGAAGAATAAACCGGCGCTGATATGCTGGTTTAGAGATTACGAGTCCGACTTCAGCCCTGCTGCCACTGCTGTTTTTTCTGCTGCTGTTACCATTGATCCTACTGTTTTTTCCGATGTTTCTCGTGCTAATGGTGCTGTTCGTGATGCTGCTCATGCTACTTTTGCTACTGCTGTTCGTACTGCTTTTGCTCCCGTATTGTTTGGTCAGAAAGATAATGATTTGCCCGGATTGGGTGAGTAGACCTCCTGCGAAACATCATTCTTTCGGTATTTTTGTCGTCAATTCGTCTTTTAGAAGCTCTGTTCATTACCGTTTCAACAGCTCAGCGAATCATTTTTTCCACATACTTCATCCACAAATCCGGTCGGCGTCGCCGGGTGATTTCGTGGGACTGCTGCAACCTGAATTCGTGAATTTTTTGGTGATTTCCAGACAGAAGCACCTCGGGAACCGAGAGTCCGTTAAAAACATTCGGCTTGGTGTATTGATCATGCTCCAAAAGATGATTTTGAAATGAATCATCCGCAATCGAATCGCTGTTTCCGATTACCTTCGGCAGAAGGCGCACGCATCCTTCGATGATCATCATCGCCGCGACTTCTCCGCCGAGCAGCACGAAATCTCCGACGGAAATTTCTTCCATTTCGTAAAAGTCTGTTATTCGCTGATCCACGCCTTCGTATCTGCCGCAGAGCATTGTAACTCCGGAGCGACCGGCCAGATCAAGCAGATCCGACTGTGTCATCTGTCTTCCGCGCGGAGAAAAATATACTTTCTTCCACTTTTTTTCCTCTTCCGAAAGGGTGTTGAAGGCTTTTTCGAAGGCAACGGGAGAGAGGATCATTCCGGCGCCTCCTCCGCAGGGAGCCGAATCAATTCGGTCTGCGGTCGGTCCGTCCCCGGTCGGAAATTTTTTCAGATCGATCAGATTCAGGTGCCATTTTTTCTGCTCGAGAGCTTTCCCGATGACGGAAACCCCGAGATTTCCCGGAAAAGCGTCAGGAAAAATCGTAAAAACATTCGCCTGCCACATCAGTTTTTAAATCCCCGAAAAGCTTCCCGGGTTATCAGAAATTTATCCTCCGAATCCGGGAAATTTTCCCGGGTAAACGGAACCAAAAAAGTTGTTCCTTCATGGGAGAGCTCGAGGAGATCGCCGGCGCCGTAATTTTCCGCGCTGACTACAGAACATCGAACGTCCGAATCAGCGACGAATACGTCTTTTCCGATCAGATCGCAGAGGTAAAACTCATTTTTTCGGATTTCCGGAAAATCCGATTTTTTTACGTAGAAAATCTCGCCTTTCAGAGATTCGGCCGCGTTCCGATCGCACACCCCGTCGATGACAACAACAACTCTGCCGTTGCCGAGAAACTTCAGAACGTGAAACGCAAAACCGTTTCCGTTTTTATCGAATATTTCTTTATAAGCGCACAGATTTTCGGAAAACGACCAAACACGAACGGCCCCCCGTATTCCGAAGGCGCCGGTGATTCGTAAAATTTGCGTCAAGTTTTTTTATCCGGCAGATTACTGTTGAGCTTTCAGTCTTTCCTGAGCTTTTTTCCCGGGAGCCGATTTTTTCGGAGTCTCGCGAATTTCCGGCTTGGCGCACAGACCGAGGTTGTGCAACAGAAGGGCAACTCTGTCCGAAGGTTTTGCTCCGACCGAAACCCAGTATTTCACGCGCTCGGCGTTGGCCGTAACACGATTTTTATCTTCGTGAGGTAAAAACGGATTGTAGGATCCGACCTTTTCCAAAAATGCTCCGTCTCTCGGATTCCTGGAATCAGATACAACCATTCTGTAAAACGGGCGTTTTTTGGCGCCGCCGCGAGCTAAACGAATTCTTAAAGCCACAAAAATCTCCATATCATAAAACAATGTATTTTTAGCAACATAAGCGACAAAAGTCCAGGAGAAAAACGAAAGCAATAAGGACACGATAAAGTTAATATCACGTCATACTTTCCGATGAGTATATAGGATTACTTGCTCAGGATAAGTTTTTGGAAATGAGCATGAATTTGCATTGTCTGCCCGGGTCGCCTCCAATTATAAAAATGATGAGATCGGGAAGTTTTATCATCCGGAATCGCAGAATAACTATTGGCAAAGCGCCTCCGATGCTGTAGAGTTGACACAAATCAATTTAGAGGGATAATTTATGAAAGTCAGCGGAAATGAACTAAGAATCGGGATGCTGATAGAACGTAACGGAAAATTGTGGACCGTCTGCAAGTTGCAGCATGTTAAGCCGGGCAAAGGCGGAGCTTATATGCAGACAGAGCTGAAAGAAATCAAAAGCGGGACAAAATTGAACGAGCGTTTCAGGTCGGACGAGGCTCTGGAAAAAGTGCGCCTCGATGAAGAAGAGTGTCAGTTGCTCTTCAGTGAAGGTGATTTGTTCACATTCATGAATATGTCGACCTTCGATCAATTCCAGATTTCGAAAGACGTCATCGGAGATTCGGCGTGTTTTCTCCGGGATAACATGATTGTTCACATCAGCATGCATGAGGGAGAAATTATCGGAGTGGTGTTGCCGGACACCGTTGTCATGGAAGTGACTGAAGCTGACGCCGTCGTGAAGGGACAAACCGCGACAGCGTCCTACAAACCGGCCATATTAGAGAACGGCGTACGCATTTTAGTGCCTCCACACATCGAAGCGGGCACAAAAATTGTTGTAAATACCTCAGATATATCGTATGTAGAGAGAGCGAAATAATTTTATATGCCCGGATGGCGGAATCGGTAGACGCGCCAGGTTCAGGTCCTGGTCCACGCAAGTGGGTGGAAGTTCAAGTCTTCTTTCGGGCACCAGCAATGAGTTTG
>JAISCG010000152.1 GCA_031265715.1 Holosporaceae bacterium
CTTATTTTCGATATGATTGTAATCGTCTGTGTCATATAGCCGTGAAAACAATCTGTCTACCGATATTCTGTATGCGTTATTACCTACAGTTACGGACATTTCCCCCTCAAATCCTCCGCCAAGAATCGCATAATTTTGCTTGAGAATATCCTTTACTTCTTCTATTCGTTGGTTTTCAAGCTGAGAGTATTCTCTAAGGTTCTTTGCAATACTTTTGCGAAGTTCCAATGCAACTGCACTGCTGGGATCCGATACAAACAGGTCAGCCCAAAGCTTTCCTATTTCTCGATTGTAATGAGGATCACTTATGAAATCCAGGCGATCGCTATCACTTATCCATTTACACACTTCATTAGGGTCTAAAATCGCAGCGTAAGCCTCATCTGCATCCTCATTTGCTATGTCCTCCGAAAACTTAGCATACTCCTCATCTGTTACTTCAGGCTGAGTTCCAAGAGGTCTTGCGAGTAGATCGCAAATCTGGTCAAATTCTCTTTGCCACTCTTCAAGATCTGCCATAAGTTGTTGGGATTCCACATCAAAATCCGGATGCATCGACTTTACATCGCCAAACAAAGCAGAAGCAAAACACAACACCACCGCACTTTTTATTATCTTTTTCATTTTCATTCCTCCATTTGATAATGCTGTATATGTAATGGAAAAATATACAAACGTCAATTGTTTTTTATCAAAAAGGTAATTTTTTCTTTTTTTAAGATTTTGTTGTTTTAGCGAGGAAAATAAAGATGAACGTACCGCTGGTCGGATAAAAAAACAGCCTAAAAATCAAGAGGTTATGCGGCAGCATCAACTGCCGGGTCAGACGTCTCAAAAAATCTGTTATTCGCTCAAAAAAGCCGCGCCGGAAATTTATAAATCTCATGTTTTGAATATCCTTCTTAACCACCGAAATTTTCGCCTTGCCGTAGGTCGGATTTTCCCTGCGAATCTGCAAAATCAGCTCAAGCTGAGGCTCTCCTCAACTCCCGGCGCGAAGATGCTTCGGTCTGCGCGAGAAATCTCCGCGCCTCGTATCAGAGCCGAAAGTGCCCTTTTGCGACGAAAATACGTTGATCGCGAAAATCCGAGCGTCTTTTTTATCGTGTGCTCGTGAACTCCCTCGCGTTTGAGCGCTTCCCAAGCTTCGACGTCTTTTCCGAATTTTTCTATCAATTTCGCGCGCTTTTCGTTTGTAATATCAGGCGAAAATGAGCGACGATTCACATCGTGCGATTTACGCATGTCGGTCTCCTTTCAGTAAAATTGTTAATTTACCTATTTTGGAGACCTTCTTTCATTCCTGCAAGCCGAAAATATCTCTAAATTATGCAATTAATGCGTGTCTTGAAGATCTTTTCTCCGGTTCAATCCTGTCTCATCTGTTTTTGAACCCGGACACCGGGGGTAAAAGCCCTCGCTCTCAGCTTTCGTTTTTTTCCGATATTTCCGTATTATTACCCGAGTTGGGTTGTTGTATTTTTTTCAGTCTGCTGCTCAGGCTCGGATGGCTTGAGGTAATTTCCGAAAAAATACTCCAAAATTCTCTCTCTTCCTCGGCTTTTTCCAAAAATTCTTTGAGATCCACTTTGCCGTACAGTTTTTTCCCCGCCAAAAGAACCAGGAGCCCTCGGGTCGGATTTTCGTGTGCCAGATAGGATGCGATATTATCGCAGGTGGTTTCGCATGCTCTGGAGTAGGCGCTTCCCAAAAATGGAACAATCATTGCCATCGATGTCAGCATATTTTTTTGTATATGTTTTCTTTTCAGGTGACCAAGCTCATGGGCAATGATGAATTTTACCGCATCTTTTCCGTTATCGTAGGCTAACTCCAAAATATCCGAGTGCAGAACCACAAAATTCACGGACAAAAACCTGGTTGCAAACGCATTCAAGATTCCGTTTGACTGAAGAATGTATACTTCGGGTACTTTTTCCAGTTGTAATTTGGTCGAATAATCTTCCACTATTTCGTAGATATCAGCAAACTGTTTTTTAGATATTTTCACAGCATTTTGCCTTATATGTCCGATGTACAGTCCGTGCAATATTTTCATAACCAACAAAATTACTGCAAAATTCCCCATTGTGGGTAACGAAAATTTTATTATTAAACCGTATATTATGACAGAGATTACACTTGCTATGTAAAAGTATATTCTTTCTTTTTTTTCTACGAGATCGTCGATCGTTTTTTCCATATTTCCCGCTCCTATATATAATTAACAAAGATGATAACAAATTTTCATTTAAAAGTCAAATTTTAAAATGAAATTTTTGCATGACTGTAAAGGCATTTTACCACCCACCGCATTAAGTTAGGTGTTTCCTCACGGTGACGAGATGGAACACTCAATTGAATGCGACGGGTGGTGAGATTAGGCTTCTATTGAAATTTCAGATAAAAAAGATCCGACGGGTGGTAAGGAAATCTCCCTCTGCCGATTGCAACAGCTTAAAATTGCTGTTGCAACTTACCGTTTTTCAGAAGAAATAATTTGCTTCCCAGAGACGCCACGTGATCGGCGTTGTGGGTTATCATCAGGCAGGTCTTTTTTTCGCGTCGGGTTATTTCTCCAACGATGTTCAAAATATTTTTGGATGTTTTGCTGTCCAGGGCGGCCGTTATTTCATCCAGCAGCAGTATTTTCGAATCCGCAATCGTGGACATGACGATGCTCAGAGCCTGGCGCTGTCCTCCGGAAAGGCGTCCGACCTCGTCGTCGAGGCGATTCTCCAGGCCCATATCCAGAAATTTCAACTTTTCTTTGTATAAATCATCCCGGGCGCGCGAATTGCTCAGAAAAAACGTTCTCCGTTTTCCCCTCGTGTAGGCTATGTTAAGATTTTCGCGCAGAGTCATGCTTCCCACGGTTCCGGCCTTCGGATCCTGGAAAACGTTCGATATAAGAGACGCTCGCATGTACTGCGGAACATCCGTGACGTCTTGACCGTCCAGGACAATGCTTCCGCCGGAGGGTTTTGCGTATCCGGCGATGGCGTTGAAGAGGGTGGTTTTTCCGGCGCCGTTATCTCCCATGATTAAAACGAATTCCTCTTTTTTAACTGTCAGATCCAAATCCGCCAGAACGTTACGAACGTTTAATTTATTCAGTTGCAGCATTTCTTTCTCCTTGTCGCCATAAGAATTATCATCATTATTCCCGTGATAAAATTCAGATCCTGAGTTTTCAGCGCAAATATATCGCAGTGGATCGCCAGCGTTATGAAAATTCTGTAAATCACCGAACCGAGAACGCAGGCAACGACTTTACCCGCTACGTTTTTTAATCCCGGGATTTTTTCTCCGATGATCACCGATGCGAGTCCTGTAACGAGGCACCCCGCTCCCTGGGAAATGTCGCAGAGTCCCTGATATTGAGAAAATACGGCCCCCCCCATCCCGATCAGGGCATTGCTCACGATCAATCCGATGATAATCGTGTTTTTCACGTTTACGCCGCAGGCAGCCGCAAATTGTCTGTTTTGGCCGACGGATCTCATGCCCAATCCGAAATCGGTGTTCAGGACATAGGCCGCCAGCGCGACTATGATAAAGACCGCTGCGGCAATTTTTCCCGAAGCGCCTCCGTCGGCGAACATCGACAACTCATTCGTGAAGGTAATATTCGGATTTCCGCCCATAATTTTCAGATTTACGGAATAAAGCATGAACGCAACTATAATTCCCGAAAGCAAATCTTCTATTTTCAGCCGAACATTCAGAATTCCGGTGAAAAATCCCGCAATTCCGCCGGCGATCGTTGCCGACGCCAGAGAAACGTAGGGATCGCAGCCGGATTTTATCATCATCGATGAAACGGCCGCGCCGAGAACGAAGCTGCCGTCGCAGGTCAGATCCGGAAAATTTATGATGCGAAACGTCAGATATATGCCCAGCGCCAGAATTCCGTAGATGAGACCGACTTCCAGCGCAACGATTATTTCCCCCCACATTTTCATTCTCCGATTATTTTTTGAGCCCTGAGATCCTTCGGAACGGTAATTCCCAGCAATTTGGCCGCTTTCAAATTGATGTACAATTCGCTGACTTCCGGATATTCGATGCGAATTTTGTTTATGTCTTCTCCGGTCAGAATTCGCTCCAGGATTTTACCGGTTTGCACTCCGATGTTGTATTGATTCGGGCCCAGGGCTGCGAGACAACCTTTTTCCACCTGATCGGTATCGCTCACATATACGGGAATTTTACTTCCGTTACAGATGGTTATTATGTTTGTAATTCCGCTCAAAGCCAGATTGTCGTTGCTTATGAAAACGGCGTCGACTTCTCCGGCAAGCTTCTTGGTCGCTGCCGAAATGTCCGCCATTCTCGATACTCCCTGTTCTACGAGCATCAGGCCTTTGTTTTTGCAGACTTCCCTCAATCTTTTGACGATCGATACGGAATTGGATTCGCCGGTGTTATATATAATGCCGAGTTTTCTCAAAGACGGTTGGATCTTTTTGAACAAATCTATCTGGGGCTCCAGAGCTACGAAATTTGAGACTCCGGTGGTGTTGCTGCCCATAAAATCCGACGAAACGTCTTCGGGATTTGTAACGGAGCTGAAAACCAGGCGAATTTTGTTTTCTTTCGCAAATTTGAACGCGCATTGGGAAGGCGTCGTTCCCACCGTAACGACGGCGTCCGGCCCGGAATTTACGAATTTCGCGATTATCTGGAGAGCGAGCGCCATGTTTCCCTGGGAAGTTTCCTCAAGGATTTCAGCGCCGATGTTTCGTTGCCGCAGATAATCCGTCATGCCCGCCACCACCGAGTTCAGAGCTTCGTGCTCTATGACTTTACATACGCATATTTTTTTGCAGTCATTTTTTCTGCTTTTTGATTGTTGTACGTAGAACAATCCGGACAGCAGTGCCGCCAACACAATTATTTTTTTCATTTCTTCTTCTCCGATTTTTGTATTTTCTCCAATAAATCCCTGTAGCCCCCGTAGGGTTCGTCGTTCAGAAAACGAGAAACTCTTCCGATGGTGGTGAGGCTCGCTCCGGACTTCTCCCTTATTTCTCTGTAGGAAAGCGTTTTTCTGCTCAGCAACTGACACACCTGCCACCTTTCCTTCAGATCCCGGATTTCGGAAGGAGTGCACAGATCCGTCAAAAATCTTTTAACTTCTTCCGCCGATTCCGGTAGAGCCAGAGCCTCAAACAAGTCGATCTCTTCATTCAGCATGGTTTATACCTCCGTTTCTTTGTTGTTCCATTAAACTAGCATACTACTATAGTAGTACACTTTTCTAAAAAAATCAAGCAGAATTTCTTACGACCCGTCGTATTAAGTTGGGTGTTTCCTTACGTCATTGCGAGGCGCGGAGCGACGTAGCAATCCGGATTTTAAATTCGCTTGAATTTTAGCCTCGGATTGCTTCGCTCCGCTCGCAATGATGCGAAAATGTTACCATATAGAAATTGAAATTTCAGATAAAAAAAGATTCGACGGGTGGTAAGAACCTCCCGGTTCGTGTCTTGTTAACCGTTCCGGCAAGCTATACACTCACCTCCTCGATATTGCATGTATTGACCTCCGGCAAATACTCCGTTTATAGTGAACGGAACATAGTAAGTTTTTTCTTCGTGGTTGGAATCTACAAGTTCCGGCACAGACGGTGTCGGTAAAACATGTGTCAGAGCCATTGTTACAGCTATCTCTTCAACCCTCGCTGCAATCTTCTCCTCGGAAAGATCCCGGAGAAGAGACGGGTTCATCGAAACATATTGCAGAGCCTCGGAAAACATCTGATCCCGGAAAGAGGGATCCGTCGAAAAATATCTCTGAATCGTCGCAATATCCTCATCCTCATCCTCATCTTCTTCTTCAGTTACTAAAGCCATTACTGGATCATAAAAAACAGACCGGTCAGGCTGAAACTCCTGCATTGCGTTAATTGACGTCCCCGAAAGCATCATCCCTAACAATAATATTTTTCCGTTCATTTTAGTTACCCTTTCTTAATTACAAGTATAAAGATAATAAATTATGGAATATGTGTCAATTAACATGAAATTATTTTAAATAAGTTAATCTTTTAAAAAATTCGACCCCATGTCCAAAATTCGGAATCACAGCAAAACTTCTTACTGAGGATTTTTTTGAATTTCCCAAAAATCCACAAAGGTACCCTTATAAAAAAGCGAATATTCATCTGTAACAACTTTTCCGTTTTCCATAAACGAAATGCGATAAAATTTATATGTTCCATCGGAGCATAGAAGAACCATTTCATCCTGTCTCGAAAAAGAACAATTCGCTGAATCAGTCCTTCCGTCCTCGGACTGACCTAACTGAAATGTCTGCATTGCGTTAACCGACGTTCCCGCAACCATCATCACCAATAACAATATCTTTTTGTTCATTTTATTTTCCATTCCTTTAATTTCCGAATGCAAAGGTAAATTAATTTTTGAAAAATTTCAATCCCATGCCGGAAGTTCGTGTTCAAAACGACCGCCACTTCGGTCATGAGGCTTCTGCCTCCCTGTTGCATTTCAAATTTGAAGGGGCGCTTGCAGTCTCAGACTTTTTCGCACAATCTTTCTCTGAGTCGGGTATTTCTGCCGGCTATGTTGTTGTTTTTTATTGCGAGAAACAGCGCTTTTTTACTCCCGATAACAACGACGAGTTTTTTGCCCCGGGTGATGCCGGTGTATAAAAGATTTCGCTGCAACATCAGATAATGAGACATGACCAACGGAATCACCACAACCGGATACTCGGATCCCTGGGATTTATGAATCGAAACGGCGTAGGCGAAAGCCA
>JAISCG010000041.1 GCA_031265715.1 Holosporaceae bacterium
CGGAAAAGCTGTCAACCCCTGATAATACAGCACAAAAACTCGTTCCTATCAGCGTTATGAAGTCGTGCAAACGGTTCCTTTCTGATCGCGGATCGTCTATCGATGAAAAAATATTAAAAAAAAATCTTGCATGTATCTTTCTCCAAATCCTAACTCCCGCCAGACTCTCAATTTACCCTCTGTTTTTCAAGCTTTTTTTTCATGCGTAGGCCCTGAAGCGGGGATTTCACGCTCTATTCGACAACCGCCATTGCTTTTACTATCTCAATTACCTTTTTTCGCAGCTTCACATCGGTGATTTTTCCGAAAAAATACAACAAATCGACCACATCTCCCTTTTTTTCGGAATCTGTCTCGTAAACCAAGCCGTTTTCTTCGCTCAGCATTGATGCGTTGTCGTATCCGTCAACAAAATAGGACCAATTAACCGACAAAACGTCGGCAATGCTGTACAAAGAGCTGGCGCTTATTCTGTTTATTCCTTTTTCGTATTTTTGAACTTGTTGAAAAGTAATTCCAAGATGTTTTCCGAGTTTTTCCTGACTTATTCCGAGAAGTGTTCTTCTGCTTTTTACTCGACCACCTATGTATATGTCCAGATCACTTTGAACGGACCTTTTTCTGATAATCGGTTCCATTTGTATCTCCTTAAAATATCTATAAACAACCGAATATTAACAAAACAAAACGTGTAACTCAACCGATATAAACATCTTTAAATTGAGTTTAGTAAAAATAAATTTTAATAATTTAAAAAAGCTGAAAAATGAAGAATTCCTGAAAATCAGGGATTAAGTGATGCAATCAAGGGTGTGTATTTAGCACATCCTTCACAATCTAAAGTATAAATTTTGGCGAAATTTTTTAAATAATCGTTCAAGTCAAGAGTCTTTTTTTAAAATTTCTGCGTAAAAATTTATCGTCTTGATCAGAAGATCGTCCATACCGACGACGGGTTTCCATCCGAGAAGTTCTTCGGCTCTGCGAACGGACGGTACTCTTCTGGATACGTCCTGGTACGATTTCCCGTAGTATTCGGACGAATCGGTGTTGACGATTTTCACAGTCCGGGCATTTTCTCTGAACACGTCATATTCCGACGCGAGACTCAGGATTTTTTGTGCCAGCTCCCGGATGCTGCACTGATTGTGCGGATTTCCGACATTGAAAATCTGCCTGTCGGCGGCGGCGTTCTCTATGATTTTGATGAGAGCGTCAATGCCGTCCGAAATGTAGGTAAAGCATCGAATCTGGGAACCTCCGTCAACCAGATTAATATTTTTCCCGTGTAAAATATTGCTCAGGAACTGGGTTACTACGCGCGAACTGCCGTTGTTTTCGTTTTTGATATCGTCGAGCCGCGGCCCGATCCAGTTGAACGGTCGAAAAAGAGTGTAGCGCAGGCCGTCCCGAATTCCGTAGGCGTAGATCACGCGATCCAGCATCTGCTTGGAGCAGGAATAGATCCATCTCTGCTTGCATATCGGGCCGGTTACGCAATTAGAGTTGTCTTCTTCGAATTCTTCGTCTCCGCACATGCCGTAGACTTCCGAAGTCGAAGGAAAAACGACGCGTTTTTCGTATTTCACCGCGGATTTTACAATGCGCAGATTAGCTTCAAAATCCAGCTGAAATACCCTCAGCGGATCCTGCACGTAAACCAGCGGACTCGCTATGGCCGCCAGCGGAAAAACGACGTCGCAATTTTTTATGTGCTCTTCCGTCTGACCATAGTCATCTAAAATGTCCGTTTTATAAAAATTCAAATTTTTCGAAGGCAGCAGATGATCAATCTTCGCCGAGGATATGTCCAGGGCGCTTATATTCCAATCTTTGCGGCTGTTCAAAATTTCTTCGCACAGATGGCTGCCGATAAAACCGCCGGCTCCGATGATCAGTATATTCATGATTAATCTTTCTTTTCCAATATTTCTCGAATTACAAAACGGGGATGCTCGCAGACGGCAAAGTAGGCTCTTCCCAGATATTCTCCCAGCAGTCCGACTCCCAAAATAACTACGCTCAGCAGCAAAAACAGGAATGCAAAATGCAGGCCGTAGCCGTGGTGATGACCGATGACTTTTTTGAACAATTCAATCAAAAAATAGACTCCGCCGGCCATCGAAATCACCATTCCGACGATTGTGAAAACCTGCAGCGGAACCAATGAAAAACCGGTGAGAAGGTCAAACGTAATGCGAATCAGTTTGTAAAGATTGTACTTTGATCCGCCGGCGGCGCGCTCCTCGTGATTTACCGGAATATCGATCGGATTTCCGGCGAATTTTTGGGCGAGAGCCGTTATGAAGGTGGAAGTTTCCCGGGTTTTCACCACCTCGTCGATGATGAATTTTTTATACGCCCGCAGCATGCATCCGTGATCCTTCATTTCTATGCCGGTGGCGCCGGCGCGAATCGAATTTACCACTTTCGATGCGTATGTTCTGAAAAAACTGTCGTGTCTTTGCGCTCGATATCCGCCGACAAGATCGTATCCTTCATCAATTTTTCGGAGCAATTTTGGGATTTCTTCCGGCGGATTCTGAAGATCCGCGTCCAGCGTCACAATTGTGTCTCCGCGGACGTGCTCAAATCCGGCCAAAATCGCCACGTACTGTCCGTAATTTCCGTTAAATGTGATGACTCGCACGACGTCGGAACGCTCTTTAAACAAATCCCTCAGCATCCGGGATGTGTTGTCGCTGCTTCCGTCATCAACAAAAATTACCTCATATTTTTTTCCGAGAGCATCCATCGTTTTCAGCAGGCGATCGCTCAGCAGAGTGAGGGTTTCCTCTTCGTTGAAAACGGGAATAACGATCGACACGTCGATATCCGACTCGACGGATTTTTGATTTTTACTGACTTTTAGCAATTAAAATTACTCCGATTAATATCAACAAAATGCCTCCGCCTCGGTACAACGAAATAGTTTCGGCAAAAAAAAACCACCCGCCCAGCGCTGCCAAAATATAGGACAGGCTCCCGAACGGATAGAGAAAGCTTAAATCAAATTGCGACAATAAATAAAGCCACAAAAGCAGGGAAAGTACGAAAATAAAAACGCCGCCGAATATGTACAAATTCGAGATAATTGCTACGAATAATATCCTGAGCGGTTGCCCGAAATCGAGCATGGAAACTCCCTTCTTCAGCAGCAACTGCGCCAACGTATTTATAACTACCTGAACACAAATAAGAAAAACGTTAATCATCTATTCATTATCACTACAAAATACTTGTTAAAATCTAAAATCCTGTGTTGAAGCTTCCTCGTCGCAAAAACTTCGCAAAAATGCTCGCTCGATAGTAGCAGAAAAACTCTTTTATTTGTAGTCTCCCACAATTTCCAAAAATCGTTTTCCGTCATTAATTTGTTAACATCCCGGTTGTCCCTTGCTCCGAACTCCAGCTCTCCGACAAAATCCACGACTCCGACGGTCGAATTAAGATAGACCGGAAAATCCTGGTAATATCTTTTGTAACAAAACACGAGATCATCCGGGTTTCTGTTCATGCTGATTGCTTCGGCGAGGGTTTTTGTGCTCGGCTTCTTGATTTCCTGATAGAAAACTGCGGCTTTGTTTATCAGCCACATCATGTTTGCCGCAATAAATATGTACGCGAAAATTGCCCCCGTTCGCGATTTTTCGCGATACAAACCGAACAGAAGAACGGCGATTGCAATGACCAAAAGAGCCGCAAAAACGCTCACCGCCAAGACTGCGTCGGCATTTTTGAGAATGTCCGCTATTTCGGATCTTGCGAAAAGATAGGCGACGAATGCGATCGCGAATAATATCACGCTGCTCAAAACGCCGATTTTAAAATTTTTACTTTCCGAATCAAGCGATTCTCCCAGAGTGATTCCGGTTATCAGTGCAAGCGGAGGAAGAATCGGAAGAATGTACGGAATCAGCTTCGAATTCGAAAAAGAAAAAAACAGCAGGACGCCGATAATCCAGCTCAGCAAAAACACGTTTTCGGAACTTTTGATTTTTTGGAAGGAATTTTTCAGCGCAACCAGCGAAAAACCCGTCCACGGCAAAAGTCCGACAAACAGAATCGGAATAAAAAACCAAACCGGCTGATAACGATTGTGAATTTTCGATGTGTATCGCAGAAAATGCTCCGTCACAAAATAGAAATGCAGGAAATCACCGTGGCGCAGCGCCATCGCGACATGCCACGGCAGGAATATCGCCAGAAACGTCAAAATTCCGGGGATATGGAGTATCTCTTTGATTTTCAGCCAGTTTTTTGTGCACAGCATCCATATGAACGCAACCATTCCCGGGAGAATCGCGCCGATCAATCCTTTGGTGAGACATGCCAATGCCGAAAACGCGTACATAAGAATGATCGTTAATTTTCGGTATTTTTCAACGGAATTCTCGCGGACGAAAGCGAGAAAAAAACACCAGAGCGCGCCGCTCATCAAAACGGACGCGACCAAATCCAGGATAATCAAACGACTGTGGGCGTAGTACAATATATTTGTGGCAAGAATCGTCGCTGACAGCAGTCCGATTTCTGCGGAATAACATCGGAACCCGACGAAAAACAGGCCGAGACAACCGAGGACGGCAAAAATCATGCTCCATAATCTCATGGAAATTTCATTGATTCCGAAAATTTTTATGACGGCCGCCTGCATCCAGTAAAACAGCGGGGGTTTTTCGAAATATTTCAGTCCGTTAAGTTTCGGAGTCAGAAAATCGCCGGTCACGACCATTTCCCGGGGAATTTCCACGTAGCGTCCCTCGTCGGGATCTGCAAAATGCCGATTTCCGATTTCGAATGAAAAAAAGATACACAACACCGCCGCCAAAGAAGCAAGCAAGCACCAAAGGCGATTTTTCTTTTTACTTTCGGATTCTTCGCTCTGCATGAATATCCCGACATTAACGGAGCGGGCGAAGGGAATCGAACCCTCGTCACAAGCTTGGGAAGCTTATGCTCTGCCATTGAGCTACGCCCGCATCTTTTCTGGAGAATACTATATCGAGTGCAATCATATTGCAATAGCTGTTGCTGTATTGTAGATTGATTGATAGGTGCGAAATACGCACGATAAAAGTGCCTGAAGTTGAGAGTTTTTGTATGAAGGGGAAAAAGTGAGTTTAATCAAAAACGTTGTTACTGTCGGCGGATGGACGCTGGCCTATCGCCTCAGCAGTTTTGTTCGGGACATTATTCAGTCCTGCGTTCTCGGAGCCGGATTATTTTCGGACGTTTTTTCACTGGCTTTTAAATTTTCAAATTCACTGCGAAAATTATTCGCGGAAGGAGCTTTTAACGCATCTTTTCTGCCGATATTTTCAAGTTCGTTGCGGGATGACGGCCACGAAGAGGGGGAAAAAATCGCCTCTCAAATTTTTACGCAGCTGACGTTGTGGCTGGCGTTTTTCCTGATTATCGGTTTGATTTTCTTTCGAAAAATCATGGGCGGATTCGCCGGCGGCATAGATCCGTCTTCGGAAAAATTCGAACATTTGATATCCGTCGGAAGGATTTGCTCGCCCTACGTTGCCGCATCGTTTCTGGCGGCGCTGTTCGGAGGCATCCTCAACACCGTCAATAAATTTGCGATGACGGCGGCGGCGCAGCTGACTCTGAATTTTTGCGTCATCGCCGGACTTTTTATCGGGCCGCTGTTTTTTCCGAGCACCGCCTACACCATGGCCTGGGCCACTTGTTTGGCCGGATTTATCCAGGCTTTTATTCTGTGGATGGACGTGCGGAAAACGGGTTTTTCCATAAAATTCGATTTTTCCGCCCGAAAAAAGGAAGTCGGACTTTTCTTTAAAAAATTGCTTTCCGGAGCGGTCGGAGCGGGAGTTCTTCAGCTGAATATTTTGGTAGATTTCGTTTTGCTGTCGTTTTTACCGACCGGAGCCGTATCATATTTTTACTACGTTGATCATGTTCACCAATTTCCCATAGGGATCCTCGGCATTGCGTTCAGCACGGCTCTGCTTCCTCCGCTGACGAGGGCGATCCACGAGAAAAAAATCGACGTCGCTCAGAAGCAGATGAATCTCGGATTGTTGTTTGCTTTTATCTTCACTCTTCCGGCCGCGGTGATTTTGATGTCGCTGGGAGAGCCCATCATCGGAGTGATATACGGTCGCGGAAATTTCACCGCCGAGCACGTGAGAGCCGCCTATCCGGCGCTGACGGCGTTCGCCTTCGGACTGCCCGTGTACATGGCGACCAAGGTATTTTCCACGGCTTTTTTCGCAAATAAAGACACGCGCACTCCTTTCATCGGCGGAGTTATTTCGATTTTTATGAATATATTGATGATCGCAATCCTGATGCCCTACATGAAACACACCGGAATTGCCTGGGCCACGGCGCTGGCGTCCTGGAGCAATTGGATTTATCTTACCCTGAAATTGAGGAAACAGTGTCACATATCCGTTGACGGAGTCACCGTAAAAAGATGCGCGAAACAGATTTTGATTTCCGCGATGATGCTTGCGTCCATCATTGGAATGAACGAATACGCCGGGGAATTTTACGCAAACGGAGGCCTGGAGCGCAATTTGGCTCTGCTCGCCGTGTGCGGAACCGGAATAGTGATTTTTCTGGCCGGAGGAAAGCTTCTTCGGGCATTTTCCTTCATGGAAGAAATCAAAGAACTTGAGAAGAGTTAGGCGTTTTTTTACGATTTTCGCTCTATAATATTGCTGGAAAACGCAATAGTATCTTTATTTTTTTTAATAATTTGGGTATAGTTCCGGCGTATAAATTTTGTATATAGAAAAACTCAGGGGAATATTTGTATGAGAAAGAATTTTATTTTTGCGATTTGTGTGG
>JAISCG010000029.1 GCA_031265715.1 Holosporaceae bacterium
TTTTCTTGGCGATGTCGCTTCTTCAATTCTTGCCGTTCTGTTTCTTTTAAAAAATCCTTCATATTCTTATTTTACACAATTCTTTCTCATTTTCCTATATCTTATTCACGAGGGGTATAGTATCCCAAATCGAAGCCTCACGACACTGTCCGCTGCTGTTGAAAAAACGAGCTGTTACAATCTCATTTACAGTCTCATTTACAGTCTCATTTATTGAGACATGGCGCATAGCCTCCATTTTCATACGCTTAATCAAATCAGTTTTTGAGGTAGAGCTTCCGCTAAATATAACATTAGATGCGCGGGGCGGCCAATTCGCGGCAGTCGCAGAACTAAAACCGAATAAAGCCAAAGCACATAAAATACTCTTACTAAAAATAGCATTATTGTTCATAATGAATCCTCCTTTTTAATTGAACACAAAATGTATTATACAATAATTCAAAATTAAATATAAGTAAAATAATGATGTTTTTGTTATTTATTATTTTTTTATCCAACATTTCAGATGAAGAAAAATTCGGCGAAGCAAAATTTGCAAAGTGAAGATTGCACTGGTCCGCAAAACCGAATAGTATAAGCGGATTGTTAGGACACAGGAATAATGAAAGAAATAATTTTAAATTCGACTCCCGAAGCGGATAGAGTGCTGTTTATTTTCCACGGATACGGAGCCGACGCCGAAAATCTCAAAAGCGTGGGGGAAATATTCGGAGACAATTTTCCGAAAACGGAGATTCACATACCTGACGGTCCCGAAAAATGCAGGGAATGCGCCACGGGACGACAGTGGTTTGATCTGGCCGGAGATGACGTTAACGTCTGGAATCGTAGTTGCGTCAAAGACTCGTCAATGATTACGGAATACGTTGATTCCGTGCTTTCGAAAAAGAATTTATCCTACAGTGACGCAGTATTTTCGGGATTTTCCCAGGGAGCAATGCTGTCTCTGTATCTGGGATTAAAGCACAACGTAAAAGGAATAATATCTTTTTCCGGAATTCTTTTGTGTGCGGAAGAAATTAAACACAGTTCGGCGTCTTCTAAGGTTCTTCTGGCGCACGGCGAACAAGATGCCGTTATACCGTTTGAAAGCCTGAAAATAACGGAAGAAGCTCTGAAACACATCGGAGTCGATGTTGAAACTGCCGTCAGTCCGGGAATCGGC
Source organism: Holosporaceae bacterium (assembly GCA_031265715.1). Lineage (GTDB taxonomy): Bacteria > Pseudomonadota > Alphaproteobacteria > UBA3830 > UBA3830 > JAIRMQ01. The sequence goes on from JAISCG010000029.1 coordinate 1,169, forward strand.
CACGCAATTGATAATTATTTACTAACGCGAGCCGTGGACTTTTTAAAAAGACTGTAATAGCATCACGGAGTAATTATTTTTTTGGGTGGTGTCTCATGTCGGTGACTGAGGAAGATGTAAGAAAAGTGTCTCATTTGGCTCGCATTCGATCAGATGATTCGAAAATTGAGGGGCTTCGTAATGATTTGAACAGGATTTTGGGATTTGTCGAGCAATTGAATGAAGTTGATTGTTCGCTGGTTGATGATTCCATGCAGTACGTCACAACTCTCCATGAAAGAAAAGATATGGCGGTTACCTGTGATCCGGCTGTTATGGATAACGCGACCAAAAAGGAATGCAATATGTTTGTTGTTCCGAAAGTAGTCGGATAGGTTTTTATCATGCAAAAAGTTCATATGACTCCCGAGGGGTTTAAAGCTCTGGAAGATGAGTTAAAAAATCTTAAATTTGTCGAGAGGCCCGCCATCGTGAATGCCATCTCGGATGCCAGGGCGCTGGGTGATCTGTCTGAAAATGCAGAATATCATTCTGCGAAGGATAAACAGGGGCTTATAGAAGGACGAATTCGAGAATTAGAATCGAAATTATCTCGGGCGGAGATTATCGATATCAAAAAACTCGGCGGAACGGGCGTAAAATTCGGCGCGACCGTGACAGTGTTCGAGGAATCGACCGATGAAGAAACGACCTATAAAATAGTCGGAGCGGATGAAGCGAATATAAAGAAAAAACTTCTCTCGGTTGAGGCTCCGTTGGCGAGAGCGCTGATCGGAAAAAACGTCGGAGATGAAGTAAAACTGCAAACTCCGTCCGGGGAAAAAGAGTACGAAATCGTAAAAATAGAATATATCTGAGTCGGAGGCGGTAATTGTTTGATTTAACAGGAAAAATTGCTTTGGTTACCGGGGCGAGCGGCGCCATCGGCGGAGCGATCGTACGCGTTTTGCATAAAATGGGCGCGACGACGGTTGTTTCCGGCACGAAACTCGACAATTTGCTGCGTCTTCGCGACGAGTTGGAAGAGCGAGTTTATCCTTTTGCCTGTGATTTAAGTATTCTGGATGAAGTTTCCGCTCTCGTACCGAAAATTGAGAAAGAGTGCGGCCCGGTTGGTATTTTGGTGAATAATGCCGGCATTACCAAGGACGGTCTTTTGATGAGAATGTCGGATGAGGCTTGGCAGAATGTGATTTCCGTTAATTTGGACGCATCGTTCAGATTGATGCGGTCCGTTTCCAGAAATATGGTGAAGCAGAAATGGGGACGCATTATTAACATTTCGTCGGTGGTCGGAGCGGTCGGAAATCCCGGGCAGGTAAATTATGCAGCATCGAAATCCGGTTTGTTCGGACTTTCAAAATCTGCGGCCGCCGAACTTGCCGCGAGAAATATCACGGTGAATTGCGTTGCTCCGGGGTTCATTCAGTCTCCCATGGTCGATAAAATTCCGGATGCGCATCGGGAACAGATGCTGAAAAATATCCCGGCCGGCCGAGTCGGACAACCGGAGGAAGTTGCCGCCGCGGTTGGATTTTTGGCCAGCAATGAAGCGTCATACATAACCGGACATGTGCTGCATGTTAACGGCGGAATGGCGATGATTTAGAACGCGCCGGGTGGTGAACCCCCGGCTCTGTTCGGAAAAATACCTGAAAAATCTCCGAAAAATTGTGTTTTTTAACGACACCTAATCCAGTGGTATTTCTTCTTTAACTTCAGGCAATTGAGGCCTTTTGGCAGCTTCATCTCTAAGAAATTGCGCAAACTCCGGGTCATTGTTATTAAGAGCCAACTGAAGAAGAGTAGAGACACGTCTAATGTAATAACCACCACCGACTCTTGAAAAATTTATAATCTCCGTGTCAATATCGGCTCCTTGCTCTATAAAATATTTAGCAGTTTTTACATTTATTAATTTCACTTCAGGAGTAGAAAAGCGTCCGGGAAAATGTACAGCAGAAAGTGCGTAGGATAAAGTTTCCCTAAGAGGTATTATTTTCATTTCAACAAGATATCTTATAATTGGTATTATGTTTTGCTCGACAGCATTTTGGTAAATACCTGCTATGTGACTACCATAATCAGGAATTGGGCAATATCTGCTAATAACATTCAAAAGAAAGCGAGTTTTTGATGTGGTGATGGGACTGTCATAAAATCTTTTTACCAGAACATCAAGGAGTGAAGAATAACTTTTACTGCTGTCCGGAAAATTTTCAAGAAACATGCGCAGAGTATTTATTGCGGAGTTACCGTACGCGATACTAAAACTATCAAGGTGCGACCCGTTGTGAGGAAATTGATAACCTTCTTGTTCACATATGCGAATTATTTCATTATTACCTCCATCAACAGCGTACAATGAAATGTTTTCCGGATCTTTTTGAAAACAATTTTTATCCATCAGTATCAGTTGTCTAAAAGCTCTTGCCAATCCAAAAGATGCGGCAATTTCAAATAAATTTGTTTTTTGCAGCGTGCGACAACCGTCTCGTAGCGTCTCTATAGGCGATGTGCCTCTCCCTTCATAATAGTTATGAAGGGACGTCAACAAAGAACCGGATAAATGATATCCTTTATTTATATAGGAACTAATAATATGTTCGTAGCAATCGTATTTAGGAAAAGTAGTGAGATAATCTTTTCTGCATCCCTCAAGTTTATCTTTACAACACAGGCATATATCCAGGTGTACTTTATAAAAAAGTGATGGGATCTGTCCTGCCAAGGGTAGAGTACCATTAAGCGTTTGGGGAAGACTATTATAAACATCTTGAAAATTGAGAATTGTTTCCTCATTTTCATTAGAAAATGAAAGATTTAACAGCTTTTCCTCATATCGACATACAGAATTGCTAAGCAAAAAAGCTGCCCGAACAAAAGAAAAAAAGGTTATTCTTTGGCTAAAGCCGCAAACATTAACCGATGGAATTGAGTTTTCCCGCGGATAATGAGAACGGAGACGATCCGTGAAACTTTTGTGGCAGAGTGCTTTTTCAGTTCCAAAGTAAAACATGAAGTTTCTGGACGCCAATATAAGTTGCATTAACATGTCGCATAAACCTATTTCTGAGTGATATCTGTCCACCCAAATATTTAACTCAAGGCGATTTTTAACATTTAGCAGGGCTTCACCACTCTCTGCCAACATTTTATAGTTATCTGGTAGCGAATCGTAAAACGGACATTCTTCCTCCAAAATATCGCATCCGACCGAATCACCGGGATTATATTGTGGAGCCGGAGACATCGCAGCACTCTGCTCTCCGGATAGCGCACAAACTAAGCAACATACACATAACGTAGATATTTTTTTCATTTTTATTATCCCCATCAAATTAAAGTTACAACGCAACATATATATATTTCTTTTTGGAAGTTTTGCCAACTTTTTTTAAAAAAAACTTATACAAAATTATCTGCGCACTTGCTACCTGTCGGATCTTTCTTCCATTCTTACCTCTCATCTCATTTAATCGAGCGTTTCACTCCTTGCAATGACGCGAAAATGTTTCCACAAATTAAAGACCTGGCAGGTGGTAGGAAGCACTGTTAACAGTCTGTACTTTTTCGGTATTTTTGTCACAGTGCTCTAAATTTCCTCAATCACGAATACGCAAGGCTTTCAATGTGAAGATACAATCTTTTTTTTCGCGCCAAACCATTATAAAATCGTCGCCGGGAGTCGAGTTGTCTACTCTAACACCATGGACGTCATTGCTGAAAAATTTTATGCCGAGCGGAATAAATATGACGCCAACACTTTTGCAGGGGAGAAAATAAAGACGTTCTGCGTAAAATTTATCATAAAATGGCTTCACTTCCTCAGGAACATCTATTGGCTCTAATTCAGGATTGGGCACACGCCAATCAATCGCAGCGAGACGATCTGCTTTTTCAGGTTCAAGACCAAAATTCATAAACTTTAAGTGCCAATAGAAATTAGCACTTAAAATAACGCTTATCTGAGTATTCTTACCAAAGTGCACATATTTCAGCTTATCGTGGCACAACGCAAAACAGTTATCCCCAAGCGTTTCTATGCCGCTTGGAATGTATGCGGATTCCAAAGCATAGCATTGCCAAAAAGCATACCTCCCAATGTTGACTATATGAGGATTTTCATCTAAATGCACGTTTTCCAGACTGAGGCAATCCCCAAAACAGAACTCCCCAAGCGTTGTTACGCTGCTTGGAAGGTGTATGTCTTTCAGAGAGTGGCAACCGTAGAAAGTGTGTTCTCCAATGACACTTATCCGAGAATCCCTCCCAAAATACACGTTTTCCAGACAGAAGCAATTCAAAAAACAGTAAACTCCAAGCGTTGTTACACTGTCCGGAATGCGTATGGACTTCAGAGCATCATATCCCCAAAAAGCAGAGTTTATCATCATCCTTAGCTGAGAATTTTCTCCGAATTCCACGCTGGTAACGTTTTTTTCACTGTTGTCCGGCTTTTTTGGATTCCGCTCACCCCTTCTGCCCCTGATAACCGTTATATCGTCCGGAAAAGTTAGAACTCCTCCGGAGTCCGCCACCATGGCCGAGATTTGATCAGCATCCAGGATTTTATCACTATCCAGGATCTGCTCCATACCGTTGACCGCAAGCTGCATAAACATCGCAGCGATTATAAAAGCTTTTTTCATTCTTTTCCCCCTATATTCAATAATTAATGATATGTATACGATTCTAATTATGATGTCAACTAGTAAAGTCTCACCAGCCGTCGGATCTTTTTTCATCTGAAATTTCAGTAATATATTATTGTTTTTATTAATTCGGAGTGCACAAAGATCCGACGGGTAGTGAGTCAAAAAGAAATTTAAAGTGTGGCGTTTTCACCGGGTTTGTTCTACCATACTTCCTTATATACCCCTGATACGTCGGATGCTAATCAACGGAGGAGAGGTTTGACAATGTTCGGATTTTTGTGTATACAATTCCTTGCAAGATAACAGGAGTAAAATGGCTAATCATAAATCTGCTTTGAAGAGAATGAGACAGAGCGAGAAAAGAACTGCTTTAAACAGAGGGCGTATGAGTCGCATAAAGACTTTTATAAAGAAGTTTATTTCGAGTTTGGGGAGCGGCGGCATGCGTTCTGCGTTTTCCACTGCTCAGTCGGAAATTCAGAAAGGCGCAGCCGGTGGGACGTTGCATAAAAATACTGCTAACCGCAAGATTTCACGTCTGAGTAAGTTGTTAAAGTCTGCGGAAGCGAAATAGTTTTGATTTTTCTTTGCGGACGGGTGTTTTGTGGACAAAACGAATTTACAGAGGATATGGAAGGTTGTTTGTCGAAATTTGCAGCATCAGTTGGGCAGTCCGGTTGTAAATAGTTGGATATCCCCGCTGTCGGTGGACAAGTTTTATTCCGGAATTTTGTATGTCAAAGCCCCCAGTATGTTTTTGCGGGATTGGGTCGTCAATAATTACCTGGGATCCATCCTGGCGTTTTGTCAGAAAGAATGTAAGGACATAAAATCGGTGGAAGTGTTCGTTTCTTCCGCCCGCTCCGAGCCCGATTTTCCCGAAAGCAAATCGGAGCCGAGGGGCAGCGAACCGGTCGCAGCCAAAACTTTCGCCCTTCCCGAGCCACAGGGAAAAAAAAACGAGGAAGCGATCGTTCTGGGAGTTCCCCTGGATCCGAAATTTACGTTTGAAAATTTTGTGGTAGGAAAACCGAACGAGTTCGCCTATGCAGCGGCGCTGAGAGTCGCCGAATCCGACAAAGTTGCGTTCAATCCTCTGTTTTTATACGGAGCCGTCGGGTTGGGAAAAACCCATCTGATGCACGCCATAGCCTGGAATATCAAAACTCGCAATCACAAAAGAAATGTTGCGTACATGTCCGCCGAAAAATTCATGTACCATTTTATAAAATCCGTCAGATATAAAGATACGATGGCTTTTAAAGAGCAGTTTCGCGCGGTGGACGTGTTGATGATTGACGATATCCAATTTATCTGCGGTAAAGATTCCACCCAGGAGGAATTTTTCCATACGTTCAATGATTTGGTGGATAATAACAGGCAGGTAATCGTGTCGGCGGATAAATCTCCGTCGGATCTGGATGGCATGGAAGATCGTCTGAAATCCCGCCTCGGATGGGGATTGGTGGCGGACATTCACCCGACCACCTACGAGCTTCGTCTGGGAATTTTGCAGTCCAAAATGGCGGAGTGCGCGGTGAAAATTCCGGATAAGGTTTTGGAATTCATTGCCCACAAAATAACCACAAATATACGTGAACTCGAGGGCGCGTTGAATCGCATCGTGGCCAGCGCGATTTTCATCGGCCGCGAAATTACGATCGAAAGTGCGAGAGACGTGCTGTCGGATTTGTTGCGAACAAGCGATCGAAAAGTCACCGTTGAAGAAATTCAAAAAAAAGTCTCTGAGCATTATGCGGTGAAATTGGCTGATATGTCCTCAAATCGCCGTGTAAGACAGATATCCATGCCAAGGCAGGTCGCGATGTATCTGGCCAAAAAACTTACAACCATGTCGCTTCCGGAGATAGGTAAAAGATTCGGCGGACGAGATCACACAACCGTTCTCCATGCTTTCAAAAAAGTTGAAGAAACGATTAAAAATGACGGAAGTTTGGCGGAAGATATTCGGCTGTTGAGCAGTATTTTAACGAAATAGCCATTATGAATACATTAAAGGTCTGTTCTTGAAAAAAAGGTGTGCTTCAATATATATTATACGAATATTGATAGGTAGAGAAACCGGTGAAAAAAATTAAAATTTGCGGAGGTCAACGGGCAAACGGGGTTGTTTCGATTTCCGGTGCGAAAAATTCGGCCTTGCCGCTGTTGGCGGCTTCAATTTTGTCGAGCGACGGACTGAAACTGACAAACGTTCCTCCGTTGGTCGATGT
>JAISCG010000049.1 GCA_031265715.1 Holosporaceae bacterium
CCGTACTCTTCCCCTTCCTTATCTGAGGCTTCCGGTACGCCGTCAGTATACATCAAAATCATTTCCCCCGGAGAAAAAACATGGGTATTGTTAATAAACTCAACTTCCTCCCATATGCCGAGAGCCATTCCCGGGTCACAGTCAAGAAACTCGGGTTCTTTACCGGGACGAATAACTCCGATCGGCAAATGTCCGGCATTTGTGTAGATTATTTCGTTCTTTTCCGTGTCCACTATTCCGTACATGGCCGTAATGAACATTGAGGTGACATTTTCTCCACACAAAGTTTTATTTACATGATCAAAACATTCGGCCGGTGAAGAATAAATTTTCGAAAATGACTTGATCAAAGTTTTTCCGATGAGAGCGAACATGGCCGCCGAAACGTTTTTTCCGGATACGTCCGCGATAACTATTCCGAGTTTCGTTTCACTCAGCCAGAAAAAATCATAAAAATCACCGCCGACCTCCGCAGCCGGTACGGTATCGGCCCAAACCTCAATACTGCCTTTTTTCACGATATTTCCGGGAAGGATACTTCTCTGCAGCTTTCCGGAAACGTCCAACTCATCGGAAATCGCAGACAACTTTTTATTGGTTGCTTCGGCTCGCTTTAAACTTTCCACAACCCGCACGGTTTTCTCCAAGGTATCGGTAAAATCTTTAAAGTCAATCGGTTTAATAACGAAGTCGTGTGCTCCGCTCCGCATAACCGCACGCAGAGTATTTATATCTCCGTAGGCGGATATAACGATCGACTTCATCAGAGGATACTCTTTCCGCAATTGGGACATAAAACTTATTCCGTCCATTCCCCCGACATTAATATCGGATACGAAAATATCAAAAGATTGCGTTTTAAGCAGTTCCAAAGCTTCCTCAGGTCGGGCAGCAAAGGAAAAACTATAAATTTTGTTTGAAATTTGATGACGAAACTTCTGCTCGAACAGATCTCGAGTATCTTCCTCATCATCCAAAACCAAAATTTTAGCCAAAGTCGCCACTTAACTCTTCTCCCAAAAAGCGGTACAATCAACAGATGATACAATAGAAGAAGTTAAGAAAAAGTGAATATTTCCAAGTGTATTCGAGAAATTGTGCTTGATACGGAAACCACGGGGTTAGAGTTCGAAAAAGGGGATCGCATCGTCGATATCGCCTGCATCGAATTGATAAATCACGTACCCACCGGAAATACCTATCAGGTGTACATTAACCCGGAGAGAGAAATGTCTTCGGAGGCTTCGGCCATTACCGGAATTACCGATGATATGCTGAAAGATAAGCCGCTTTTTCGCGAAGTGGCCGATGATTTTCTGAATTTTGTGAAGGATGCGACGCTGGTTATTCACAACGCAAAATTTGATATATCATTCCTTAACAGTGAGCTTTCAAAGCTTGGAAAGCCGCTGTTCCGGTTGGAAGACGCCGTCGATACCCTGCAGATGGTCAGACAGAAATTCCCGGGAATGCCTGCAAATCTCGACTTTCTTTGTAAGAAATTTGATGTGGACGCCTCCGAACGTACCACCCACGGAGCTCTGGTTGACTGTAAATTGTTGGCCGAAGTTTATATAAATCTTCTCGGAGGACGACAAAGTTCTCTTCTCTTCGAAAATAACGGAGAAAGATCAGATTCCGATGCTGCAGTTTTTCAAAGAAAAAAATATTATGCCGCGAGATTTTTTCCGCCGTCGGAGGAGGAAATCGCAGCCCACACCGAATTTTTAAAAAGTATTACGTCCCCGCTGTGGAATAAATAAATGCCGCTGTTTTCCCGTTCCGCAAAATGGATCCTCTGCGGTGAGCATTCCGTTATCCGCGGCGGTAAGGCGATCGCTTTTCCGCTGCATAATTTTTCAAGCTCCGTTTTTTTTGAAAAAAGCGAAGATTTTTCCATCGAGGATAGTCACTCAAAAGACACAATTCTTACTTTACTAAAAAGGGGATGCGAATTTTTCGGAGTTCCGTTGAAAAAAATTTCGGGACGCATTTCCGTAAAAAGCGATATCCCGATTCGAAGCGGACTCGGAAGTTCGGCGGCACTCTGCTCCAATATCGCAGAATTGTTTCAATACTGCGGATGTCGCGGCGATTTGTTCGAATCCGCAAAACATCTTGAAAGTGAATTTCATAAAAGGAGCAGCGGATTGGACGTTGCCGTGGTTTTGGAAAACAGACCGATCATCTTTGAAAACAACAAAATAAGCGAAATTTTTGAGCCGAAATTTTGGCCGCACATGCTGCTGACATGCTCCGGAGAAAAATCGTCAACATCGGAGTGCATCGCTGTTGTCAGCGATTTTTTTTTGAAAGATGAAAAGTCGGCGCTCGATTCGGATCGACAAATGAGTTTGGCGTCCGATACGTGCGAGGAGGCCTTCAAAAAAGCGGATTTCAATAAATTAAGAGACGGGATAATGCTGGGAAATGAGGTTTTTCGTCGGTGGGGATTGTATACAGAGTCAATGTCACGCTGCGTTGAGAAGCTTTTGTCCGCCGGGGCGGTTGCGGCTAAACCGATCGGATCCGGATTGGGAGGCTACATCGTCAGTCTGTGGGAAGAGCCTTTCCGAAATACGTCCGTTTCATAAAACGCCGTTTCAAGCATGAAGTGCAACAAAGAGGGACAAGCATCAGTTGCAGAAGCGTCATGACCGAAGAAAATCTCAAACGGTGCTTTACATCCTAACACTTTTCGCGGACGATTATTCAATTTATTCTCGATTTCCCGTTTTTTCGGCAAATATTGCCGGATCAGGCCGTTCGTATGCTCGTTAAGTCCTCTGTCGCAGGACTTATACGGTCTCGCGAAGAAAATTTTTGCCCCCGTTTTTTTCGCAATTTTCGCATGTCCCGCAAATTCTTTTCCGTTATCGAATGTGATTGAATGCATCGGTTTCCCAAGCTTTTTATACATGTGCGCGTATCCTCGGTTTTATCAGCGGATATCTTCCGAAGACTATTCTCTTGAATTCATCCAATCGCTTCAGATTCGTCGGCACTCCGTAACAGTTGTAATGACCAATGAGTGACTGATTCACTTCATGCTTGAATGGGCGGGCAAGGATTAATAAATCAAGCACTTACAAAATCGTGAATTTTTTTCTCATTCAGCATTACCGTAAGTTCTTCGTATCCGCCGATAAAATTTCCGTCTACATATAAAAACGGAGCGCGAGAGGGTGAGTTTGTCTTTCTGAGGAAATAATACAACTCAGGATCTTGTGATAAATCGACCGTTTCAAACTCTAATTTGTTTTTTTTGAGTAAGAAATAAATTTGTCCGGATAAGCCGCAGACGGGTAACGCCGGAGTTCCGCGCATAAATAACACCGCTCTGTTAATATTAATCATTTCTTTAAAACGTATACGAAACATAATTCCTTTTCCATAACCACAAAAAAATACAACCCATAGATAGTATTCACACAACCCGAAGGTGTCAAGATTAATTAGCAGTATTTTTGTTGACTTTTTCTTGTGCGTCCTCTATTCATTAACTTTAGTATTTTTTTGGTGATAGTAATGAATTTTAAGGATACAATATTTCTTCCACAAACGACTTTTCAAATGCGGGGTAATCTTTCACAAAAAGAGCCGGAAATTTTGGAGCGCTGGGAAGAGATAGGCATTTACGATAAAACGTTGGAAGTGCAAAAAGGGTGCGAGCAGTTCGTTCTTCACGACGGTCCTCCCTTTGCGAACGGAAATCCCCATGCCGGTACGGCCATGAACAAAGTCATCAAAGATATTGTGGTTCGCATGAAGCGCATGCAGGGTTTTTATGCTCCTTTCGTTCCGGGCTGGGATTGCCACGGTCTGCCGATCGAGTGGAAAGTTGAGGAACAACTGCGCGAAAACGGAAAAAAGAAGGAAGACATTCCGATACCGGAATTCAGGGATATGTGTCGAAAATTCGCGGAGCACTGGATCGATGTTCAGCGCGAAGGATTCAAGCGTCTCGGAGTTAACGGCGATTGGAAAAATCCCTATCTCACAATGAATAATAAGTCGGAAGCGGACGTGATTCGCCAGGTGGGGAAATTCATCGTCGACGGTACTCTCTACAGAGGAGAAAGGCCGGTTTTCTGGTCAGTCGTTGAGCAAACCGCCCTTGCGGACGCCGAGATCGAGTACATGGATAAGAAATCCGAGAGTATCTACGTTGCGTTCAAAGTTAAAAAAACCGGTCGAGAAATTTTGCGCGACGCCCGTTTCGTGATTTGGACGACGACCCCCTGGACCATTCCCGGAAACAGGGCAATTTGTTACGCGGAAAATTTTGTGTATTCTCTGTTGAAAACAAATGACGGAAAAAAATTGGTGGTAGCAAAAGATTTGGTCGAAGATTTTTTGCGCACGACGGGAATCGTCTGTGAAATTTTGGAAGATATTCCCGGACATTTTTTGGAGGGCGTTATCTGTTTCCATCCGTTCTGCAAAACCGGCTACGATTTCGACGTGCCGTTGATTTGCGGAGATCACGTGGAAATCGGCGCCGGCACCGGATTGGTTCACACTGCGCCCAGACACGGTGCGGACGATTTCAACGTTTGCAAAAAATTCGGGATAAAAGTTCCCGCCACCGTAAACGAAGCCGGAATTTACTGCGATGAAGTTCCGATGTTCGCCGGGAAACACATTTTCAAAATTGATGAAATCATGCTTCAGTCATTGAACGACGTCGGTGCTCTGCTTTTCAGGACGACGATTACCCACAGTTATCCGCATTCCTGGAGATCAAAAGCTCCTCTGATTTTCAGAACGACTCCGCAATGGTTTATCGGAATGGATAATACCGGGTTGCGGAAAAAAGCTCTGCAAAAAATCGAGGAAACAAAATGGATTCCGGAACAGGGATACAATCGCATAAAATCGTTCGTGGAAAATCGCGGCGATTGGTGCGTTTCGCGCCAGCGTGTGTGGGGAGTTCCCCTTCCGCTTTTTATCGAAAGAAAAACCGGGGAACCGCTGCGTGATATGGAAGTAATTAATCGCATTGCGGATATTTTCGAACAAAAAGGATCGAACGCCTGGTTTTCGGAAAATTCGCAAATTTTTCTGGGCGATAAATATAGGTCCGAAGACTACGAGCAGGTTTTTGATACGTTGGATGTGTGGTTCGAAAGCGCCTCCACCCACGCCTACGTTTTGCAAAAAGACGGCGCTCGCTTTTCCGCCGACTTATATGTTGAGGGATCCGACCAGCATCGCGGATGGTTTCAACATTCGCTGCTGAATTCCTGCGGAACTTTCGGAGATTCTCCGTTCAAAGCAGTGATGACCCACGGATTTATCGTGGACGAAAAAGGCAGAAAAATGTCCAAATCGTTGGGAAATGTCGTCACGTTGGATGACGTCGTGAAAAATCTCGGCGCGGATATTTTCAGAATGTGGGTTTCGTGCAGCGATTTTACCCGGGATCTGAAACTGGGAACAAATATTTTAAAGCAGCTTGAAGACGTTTACAAAAAACTTCGTAACACATTGAGATATATGCTCGGAGCATTGTCGGGATACGATGCGTCCGCCGAGGCGACTCCCTACGAAGATCTTCCGGATTTGGAAAAATGGGTGTTGCATCGATTGACCGAAATACACCGAGAATTAATGTCCTGTATAGATTCCTACGACATAAATAAATATTTTATGACGCTGCACATATTCTGTTCCGGGGATTTGTCCTCTTTCTATTTCGACATTCGCAAAGATTGTCTCTACTGTGATCGGCCGGATGACCCGAAACGCAAAGCGTATCGTTGTGTGCTGAACGTATTGTTTCAATATATCATTCGGTGGTTGGCTCCGATTATTGTTTTTACCGGCGAGGAAGCGTGGATCAGTCTTCACGGCGCTCCCGGATTGCATCTTGAAAATTTTCTTACTCCGGACGATATCTGGATCAATGAAGAATTGTGCAAGAAAATCAACAAGATAAAAGAGATAAGAAAATCCGTAACCACGGCGCTGGAAATTTCTCGCAAAGATAAAGTTATCGGATCAAGTTTGCAGGCGAGCATCACCGTTTTTGACCCCGATGATATTATTCCGATAAAAGATGAATCGTTCTGGGAAGAAATTGCCATCACCTCCGGGTTTAAAATAAAAAACGAGTCCATACCGAGCAGAGCATTCACAAGCGACGAGTTGAAAAATATCGGAGTGGTCGTTTCTGTTGCGAACGGAGAAAGATGCGAAAGGTGTTGGAAAATTTCCGCGTCTTTAAACGAGGATAAATTATGCGAGAGATGCCGAAAAGTTTTGGCCCGGAAAAAATAGGCGGTTATCTTTTTATCGCCTTTTTTATTCTGCTAAGCGACCAAATCTCAAAAAGCATTGTTGTGAATTCTTTGAGGCTTGGGGAAAGCACATTCGTGGCGTCGATTTTTAATATAGTGAGAGTGGAAAATCGCGGAGTAACATTCGGGCTGTTGAGCGGGACTTTACAGCCTTTTGTTTTTGCTTTTATATCTTTTATCATTATAATTGTGTTGTGCATCTGGGGAAGAGATAATAGGTCCTATCGATTCCCGTTGTGCCTGGTTATCTCCGGAGCGATCGGAAATACGGCAGACAGAGTTATTCATAAAGCCGTTATCGATTTTCTGGATTTTCATCTGTCGGTTTGGCACTGGCCCGCTTTTAACATTGCGGACAGCGCGATCGTAATAGGAGTGTTGTTGTTGTTTTTTATTTCGTACAGGGAAAAAAAGATATGAAATTTTTGTTTATGGCGTTGTTGTTATTTTTGGTCGGGTGCGGAAGTTACGAAAATGACAAAATCGAAACCGCTAAGGTAAAAGATAATAAACTGCTTATTCCTTCTTGTTTGGAGCGGCAGTAATGTTCAAAAAAATCTTCGTGATTTGTTCTTTGATGATTTTTTTTAATTCTGATGCGGACAAATATCGCGGAGCATCTTCGCAAAAATTGGAAAACGGCGTTACGGTTGTGTTTGCGGATTCTACGAAATCCGGTTCGGCTTTGGTTATGCTGTGCATTTCTTCCGGAAGTACCGACGAAATTGAAAAACGAGGCGTTGCGAATTTGCTCGGTTACATGTTTTCCAAAAAAATCAAAGAAAAAATCGGAGCGGATTCGCTTCAGTACGGATCCGAAAGCGACTCCTATGTCGGATACGATCAGACCATATATTATGTGTACGGAAAAAACGGAAATTTGGAAGGATTTATAAAAAATCTTGCGACACTTTTTTCGGATTTTACGTTTTCCGTCGATGAATTGAACGCCGCAAAGAAAATAACGGAACAACAAATTGCGGAAGATCTGCAAATTGATAAAAATTGCGTCAGAGATGAAGTCAGAAAATCTTTGTATTGGCATTCAAACTACGGAACTCGAATATCCGGAAATATCGAAGATTTAAAATTAATAACCGAAGATGATCTGCGTGATTTTAAAAATAAATTTTATACCAATGATCGCGTTACCGTAATCGTTGCCGGAAGTGTCAATAAAAAAGATGTTATCGAATTGATTTCGAAAAAATTTAAAAAAGACAAAAACGCATCGCCGGTGAATCGATTGCAGGAACCTCCGCATCACGGATCGACGGTTCGCATTACGAAATGCAGCGCCCAGGTGAACGTTCCGATCATCGAATTGTATTGGAAAATACCGAATTACAGAAATCAAAAAGATAAAGCGCTGGCCGCGGAAATTTTTGTAAATTATTTGAGCGAGGCTCTGCAAAAAAATATGAATTCGAAAACCGTTGCTTCAATGTCGTTTTGTTATTCGTTTTGGAATTATGATTACGGAGAATTTTGCCTGACAATCACTTCAAAAAATTCGGATAACATCGAAAATGACATAGTTGCGGTTTTGTCGGAAATCAAATACATAGCTTCGGAAAAAATCGCGGAAGAGCAGGCCAAAAAAGCTGCAAAGAAATTATCGGACTCGACCAACGTATTCCATTTTAATACGGATATTTTGGATTTTGTCGATTGGGTTTCCAAAAAAATCGGATCCGGACACAGTTTTGATTTTCTGAAATCCTATTATGACTTCGCAAACAAATTTAATCTGAACGAAATAAATGAGCAGGCGAAAATTATTTTCAGAAACGATCCCTGCGTTATTTCGATTGTAAAACCGGCAGAGAATAAAAAAAATGCTGATTAATTCTTCTGTTTTTTTTCCGGATCGCTACGAAAACATGATTTTGAAAGATCCGGGTGACGTCGCTTCTTCCGGATGTTTTTCCGTTGTGAAATCTTCGGATGATTTGAAAGTTTTTGAAAATCCCGGACTGAAAAAATGGATGCAACACAAAAAATTCGTCGTGTTCGGCACCGGCGGATCGTGTCTGGGCGGGCAGTGCATTTCTGCGATTTTTCCCGGCGACAACGTGCGATTCGTCAACAATCTTGATCCGCTGACTTTGAAAAAAGTATTTTCGGAAATTAATTTTGAGGAAACCGGTTTTCTGTGCATTTCAAAATCCGGCGAAACATTGGAAACAATATGCCTGACTTTATCGGCGCTGGACCTGACCGAAAAAAAGGAAGATAAATTTGTTTTTATCACGGAAAACAAACCGTCTTCACTGAGAGAAATTGCAAACCGATTTGATTTTTTATGTCTTGATCATCCCGGGGATATCGGCGGAAGATTTTCCGTATTTTCGATTGTCGGAATGCTTCCGGCGGCGCTCTGCGGAATCGATCCGATGAAAATCAGATTCGGAGGACGAAAAATTCTCGAAAAACATTTGTCCGAGCCGAAATCCGGAGCAGCTTTTGTTGCCAAAAATTTTAGGGACGGAAAAAATCTGCACGTATCTTTTTTTTATTCGGACAGATTGGAGACGTTCGGAAAATGGCTCGCCCAATTGTACGCCGAAAGCACCGGAAAATCCGGCGTCGGAATTACTCCGATAACAGCTATGGGAGCGGTCGATCAACACAGTCAACTGCAATTATATTTGGACGGATGCCGGGACAAGTGTTTTTCATTTTTCTGGGAAAATCAGAAATCGGATTTTTCATTTCGCGAAAATATTCCGTCGTCTTTTTCGTATCTGGAAGGAAAAACGGCGGCGGATGTTTTCAGAGCTCAGCAGGGGGGAACGATGACCTCTCTTCTCGAAAAAAATATCCCGGTGAGAAAAATAGAAATTCCGGAAATAACGCCCGAGATTCTCGGGGAATTATTTATGTATTTTATGCTGGAGGTCGTTTTCGTTTGCAAAGAAATAAATGTAAATCCGTTTGATCAGCCGGCTGTGGAATACGGAAAAAAAATTACAAAAGATATACTGAGTTTAAAATCGGATTCATGTTGATAAAATTTGATAAAATGCAGGCGCTGGGAAATGATTTCGTTATGATGAATGCAAATCAATTTTCCCCGGGAGCGGTTCAATTAAATCGAGATTTTATTTCCGCCGTTTGCAGCAGAAATTACGGAATCGGCTGCGACACGGCGGTTTTCTACGAACTGCGAAACGAAGAAATTTTTGCGAGATTTTTTAATCCTGACGGAAGCGAAGCGGAAATTTGCGGAAATGCCGCCGGATGTTTGGGACTTTTGATAAAAAAACGCAACGGTGTATCGCAGTTCACATTGCGCACCGAAAAGAAAACATATTTTGTGCAAACAACGGATTCGGAAATTTCGGTAAACATGGGAAAGCCGAGTTTTGATTCGGAAGAAATCGGACTTGTCGGTTCCGATTCGACGTCGATTTTAGAAAAATTGTGTCTGCCGGATGATCTCGGAATTTATCACGCATCCTGTGTTTCCGTCGGCAATCCGCATCTGGTTTTATTTTGCAAAAATATTTTAGACGAAGAAAAAATAAAATCGCTCGGCGCATCTTTGGAAAATCATTTTTTATTCGGGAACAGAATAAATGTTTCTTTTGCCTGCGTCAGGGATGATAATAAAATTATGCTGACGGTTTTTGAGCGCGGCGCAGGTTTGACTCTTGCCTGCGGAAGCGGAGCGTGCGCGACGGCGGCGGTTGCCCGGGTCAATCGTCTGGTTTCGTCAAAAGAAATTTTTGTGGAGCAAAAGGGGGGAGTGCTGAAAATATTCACAGATGACGATATGAATATTTTTCGAATCGGTCCTGCATTTTTAGTATTTTCGGGAGAAACAGATTTATGAAAAAAGTTGTAATTTATACGGACGGAGCTTGCAAAGGAAATCCCGGCGCCGGAGGGTGGGCCGCGATTATAATTTGTGACGGAGTCGAAAAAGAATTGTGCGGCGGAGATCCCGACACCACAAATAATCGCATGGAATTGACGTCCGTCATCAGAGCGTTGGAAGAATTGACGGAAGGCTGTTCGATTGAACTTCACAGCGATAGCAAATATGTGATAGACGGAATAACAAAATGGATAAAAGGCTGGGTTAAAAAAAATTGGATGACCTCCGGAAATACCCCGGTAAAAAACAGAGAATTGTGGGTTAAATTATTGGAAGCATCCCGGCGTCACGAGATTTCCTGGAATTGGGTTGAGGGACACGCCGGACACGAATACAACGAGAGGGCGGATAAACTCGCAAAATCAAAATGTCCGACATAGAAATATTGTGCAGAAAATCTCTGCTCGGTTTTACTCTTCCGCAGCTGAAGTCCGAATTTGAAAAAACGGGACTTACCAATCTTGACGCAAAACGTGTTTTTCCCTGGATTCATCTGAAGTCTGCCAGGTCGTTTGATATTATGTCCGACGTTCCGCTGAAGGTTCGAAAAATTTTGGAGGAAAATTATTGCATTGATATTCCGCCCTGCGAAATTTTGCAGGAATCCCGCGACGGCACGAAAAAAGCTCTCCTGAAATTAGATGATAAAAATTGCATCGAAACCGTTTTTATTCCCGGTGAAAAACGATCGACCGTATGTGTTTCATCTCAAATCGGATGCGCGATGGGATGCAGGTTTTGCTACACCGGAACGCAAAAATTTGTTCGTAACCTCACTTCATCAGAAATCGTTTCCCAGGTTTTGTTCTGGGGAGGAAAAATCACGAATATTGTGTTTATGGGAATGGGCGAGCCGCTTCTGAATTTTGAAAATTTATCGAGTGCATTGGAGCTGCTTCTCAGCGAACGCGCCCATAATTTTTCGCGCAATAAAATTACGGTTTCAACGTCGGGAATTATAGAAAACGCAATTTTTGACCTCGCAAAATTCGGAGTAAAACTTGCGATTTCGCTGCATGCGTCCGATGACGAAACGCGTTCCCGCATTATGCCGGTAAATAATACGTACAATATAAAAATGTTGATGAGCGCCGCAACGGAATATCAAAAAAGCAGCAATACGGATTTTGTGACATTCGAATATTTGCTGCTGAAAGGCGTAAATGATTCCGATAGAGATGCGACAGAATTGGCCAAGCTGCTGCGATCCGTTCCCGGAAAAGTAAATTTAATTACGTTTAACAGTTGGCCCGGATCTCCGTTTGCCGGAAGCGATCGCGATCACGCGCATCATTTTTTGAGAATATTATTGTCCAAAGGAATTCGGGCAATTGTGAGAAAATCCGGAGGAGATGATATATTGGCGGCCTGCGGTCAGTTAAAAGGTAAAAAATGATTTCCTATCGAAAAGTTTTTTACGTAACGGGACTCATATTTCTGATTTTGGCAGCCGCAATGATAATTCCGGCCGCGGTTGATCTGTGTTTTTCACAAAGTACGAGTTCGTGTTTTTTGATCAGCGGAATATTTTGCTGTTTTCTTGGCGGACTGTTATTTATTTCGAATAAATCCGATAAAAATATTCTTTTAAATTCAAAGGAAAGAATTTGCACGGTTTTACTTTCCTGGGGCAGCGTTCCGATTCTTTCCGCATTACCTCTGATTATTTCATCTCAGGAAATTTCCGTTACGGATTGCATTTTTGAAACGACGGCTGCGCTTACGACGAGCGGAGCAACAACCATATCGGATATAAAAAGTTTTTCCGAAGGAATTTTGCTCTGGAGAAGTTTGTTGCAGTTGCTCGGCGGAATCGGTTTTGTAATTTCATGCCTGTATGTTTTTTCAAATTTTTTGGTTCCGACTTTATTTTGGCAAAACAATTTTTCGAAAAATACAAGCGCTAAATATTTGATAAAAATCATGGTGATTGCCTATTCGATTGCGGTAATAATCGGATCATTTATTTTAATGGGATCCGGAGTATCTCCGATCGAATCTTTATCCTACTCTCTCGACGCCGTTTCCGGCGGCGGCGCGCTCATTTCCGACATTAATTATTCGGCGGCTTCTCCGGGAGTTTTTTGGACATTATCCGCACTCATGTTTATCGGCGGGTTATCCGTGACGTTCATCAGGAATTTAAATTTAAACGAAATTTTTGCTTTTCGAGATTTGCAATTTGTTTGCTACGTCTCGGTTATCGCGGTGTGCACCGGGATTCTTTCTGTATATATAGTGTCGTTTAACGATGTGTCCGTGTGGGAAAGCGTGCAGGCGGCGCTGCTGTCGGTAATCTCTTCGATAACGACAACAGGGATATCGACAAAATTATCGGAGTCGTTTTCATCATCCGTGAACGCTTTTTTATATGTGCTGAATTTTTGCGGAGGATGTTCCGGATCTTTCACCGGCGGTATCAAAATTTTTCGCTGGATAATGATTTTTCTGCTTTTAAAAAGCTACCTTATTCGCCTGGTAAAAGTAAATTCGGTTTACGTTCCGACCTATGTCGGAAGAAAGCTGGGAGAAAACGATGTTATCTGGTTGTTTTCGTACTTTTTTTGTTATTTTGTTTTTACGATTTCGGCGGCGTTTGCTCTGACTTTTTCGGATTTTGATTTCGGAAAAGCTTTCAATGCGGTCATAACGACCGTCAACAACAACGGTCCGTTTTTCGGATTACACAAAGCGACGGTGGCCGAAATATCGGAACTGTCTTCGTTTGCAAAAATCGTATTAATTGTGTCGATGATTGCCGGCAGAGTCGAGTTCATTTCATTTTTTATGATGTTGATGAAATCATTTTGGAAAAAATAAAAGGAGGAAAAGATGCTTTTCGTATTTCCCGGACAGGGATCTCAAAAAATCGGTATGGGAAAAGACATATACGATAATTTTCAATCGGCAAAAGACGTTTTTCACGAAACGGACGATGCGCTTTCGTTCAAATTATCCGATTTAATTTTCAACGGAACGGAAGACGAAATTAAAGCCACCGAAAATACCCAGCCGGCTTTAATGACCGTCAGCATGGCTTTTGTCGAAGTTCTCCGGAAAGAATTCGGCGTTGATATCGGACAAAAAGCCGATTTTTTTGCGGGACATTCTCTCGGCGAATATACTGCTCTGTGCGCGAGTCAGGCGATTTCTCGGGCAGACGCCGCCAAAATTTTGCGGATACGAGGAGCGGCGATGGCGAGAGCGTGTCCGACGGGCGGAGCGATGGCGGCAATTATCGGATTGGATCAAGAAATTGTCGAAAAAATTGTGCTTGAATCCGGTTCGGAAGAGGAAGTCATCCAAATTGCCAACGACAATTCGTTCGGTCAGATTGTAATCAGCGGACACAGGAGCGCCGTGGAAAAAGCCGCGGAAAAAGCGTCGGCGGCGAAGGCGAAAAAAGTGGCGATGCTGGAAGTGAGCGGTCCTTTTCACAGTCGATTAATGTCGGGAGCGATTGCGGATATTCTCGAACCTCTGGAAAACATGGTTTTTTACACCCCGGTGAAACCGATTATTTCAAATGTTACGGCGAAGGCGGAAGTTGATAATTTTCCTGTGCTGTTGCAGGAGCAAATCGTGAAGCCAGTTCGATGGCGGGAAAGCATTTTGTTTGCCGAATCAAATTCTGTTTCGAAATGCGTGGAAATCGGCCCCGGAAAGGTGTTGCTCGGGTTGGTGAAACGCACGTCCCCCTCCATGGAATTGATTTCGGTAAATTCGATTGAGTCGCTGGAAAATTTTGCGAGAACGCAGTGCTAATCTCACGAAACCTGCAAAATTATTAATTTTTTTGTTGATATTTTGCTCTCGAAACTGTACAAAAGTGATGTGCGGCGGGTGTAGCTCAATCGGCTAGAGCGCCAGGTTGTGGCTCTGGAGGTCGTCGGTTCGATTCCGATCACTCGCCCCACGGTGTTTTGCGTCTTGGAGATAGAGATAAATAGAGATGAACGGCTTTAAATATGACGAATTGGTGCAGAAAGCTCTTGTTTCTGTTGTTAAAGAGGTTTTGAACGAAGCGGCGGCAAACGGGCTGCCGGGAAATCATCATTTTTACGTCAG